>JAFYLV010000093.1 GCA_017556885.1 Clostridia bacterium
CATATGCAAATCGCATACAAATTTGCGTTACAATTATTTTACACATTTCTATCATATTTCGCAAGAAAGCAGCATCATTTCTTTTGAAAACTTATTTTCCAAGCGAGGCTTAAGTTATGGATTTTGATCTGAAAGATTACTCCCGCGCCGGACGGCGCGTTCATTTCATCGGCATCGGCGGCGTTTCCATGAATGCGCTGGCGCAGGCGCTGCACGCCCGCGGCTGCAGCGTCACCGGCAACGACCGCACCGACAGCCCCGTGACCGAGCGCCTGCGCGCCGCAGGCATCCCGGTATCCGTCGGACATGCGGCAGAATACGTTCGCGGCGCAGATGCCGTCGTCCGCAATGCCGCCATTCATGACGATTCCCCCGATGTTGCCGAAGCGCGTCGCCTCGGCCTCCCGGTCTACGAACGCCCGCAGGTACTCGGCGCCCTGATGCGCGAGCACGAGAAATGCATCTGCGTTGCCGGAACCCACGGCAAGTCCACCGGCTCTTCCATGCTCTCCGCCATTACTCTCGCCGCCGGTCTTGACCCCACCATCTTCATCGGTGCAAATTATGCCCCCATCGGCGGCACCTACCGGCTGGGCAACTCCCCTGTTCTGGTGGCCGAGGCCTGTGAATACTGCGATTCCTTCCTCTCCTTCTTTCCGGAGACGGCTGTGATCCTGAATATCGAGGAAGACCACCTGGATTACTTCAGCGGGATTGAACAGATCCGCGACTCCTTCCGCCGCTTTGCCCTGCGCACACCGGAGACGGGCTGTGTGATCTGTAATGCCGACGACGAAAACTGCCGCAAGGCGCTGGCAGATCTTCCCCGCCGCGTGATCACCTTCGGGGAGAGAGGCGACGTACGCGCAGAGCGGGTGGAATTCGTGCGCGGCCACGGTGAATTCGATCTCACTAATCACGGTGAGACCCTCTGCCGCATCCGACTCGGAGTGCCCGGTGATTTCAACATTAAAAATGCTCTGGCGGCCTCTGCCGCCGCCCTAAACTACGGCCTTGCCCCCGAGGTTATTGCCGCGGCCCTGGCAGATTTCCACGGCGCCGGCCGGCGCATGGAGCTGCGCGGCGAGTTCCGCGGCATTCCCTTCTACGATGACTATGCTCACCATCCCTCCGAGCTTGCCGTTGCACTGCGCACGGCAAAAACCATGACCGAGGGCCGTGTGGTCTGCGTTTTCCAGCCCCATACCTACACCCGCACCCGCACTCTGATGCCCGACTTCGTGCGCAGCCTAAAGCTTGCTGACGAGGTCATACTCCCCCCCATCTATGCCGCCCGCGAAGCAGACGACGGCGTCACCTCCTCCGTAAAGCTTGCCGCACAGATTCCCGGCGCGCATGCCGTGCAGAGCCTTGACGAAGCAGCCGCCCTCCTTGGTGAGATCGCGAAGCCCGGAGATATCATCCTCGCCGTCGGCGCGGGAGATATCGTCGGTCTCTACGATTTATTGTGAGCACGCTCACCCAAAAGCAAGAGCACCCGAAACGGGCAGTGGTCATAAAACAGTTAACAGACACAGCATATGAATCTGTTGTGTCTGTTCTTGCATATGCGGACCAATTCTGATAGTTAATAATCAGTTAAACAACCTGGAATTTGTGGAGGTGTAATATGAAAATAGTAATTGGTGCTGGAAAAACAAAATATGATGGTTGGATAAGCACTCAAGAGACCGAACTTAATTTATTAAACAGAGCAGATTTTGAGAATCTGTTCAGCATAGAAAAGCCAACAGCATTTCTCGCAGAACATGTATGGGAACATATGACTTTAGAAGATGGCATTATTGCTGCAAAAAATTGTTTTGATTATATTGAGAATGGAGGATATATTCGTGCTGCTGTACCAGACAAAAATTTTCGTAATGACTGGTATCAGAATATGGTAAAAGTTGGTGGAAACGGAGACCCGAATCATCCTGCGTTTTCTCATAAAATTGTATATGATTACAAACAATTTTGCTCTGTGTTTGAACAAGCGGGATTTGAAGTGGAATTGCTTGAATACTGCGATGAAAACGGAAACTTTCACTATAAATATTGGAATGAAGCCGATGGAAAGATAGGTCGCTCTTTACGATTTGATACAAGAAATTCTTTTGAAAAACTTGGCATGGTTTCAATTATTATAGATGCTAAGAAAGTGGGGAAAATCACATTTAAATAAATTCTAATATGTCGAACAGTAAGGGCGCACTTCTATACACTGTTCGGTGTAGTGCGTATGGTGCGGTTTTGGCACCAAAGCCTCCTCTGTGCAAGGGAAGGTGGGCTGCTGAATGGCGGCTCGGAGGGGTTGGCAATCCCTCAGTCAGCTTTGCTGACAGCTCCCTTTACACAAGGGAGCCTTTCCGAAGCCAGTAATTCTTGCAAGAATCCGCCCTATGATCGAAACCATAGGCCAGATTTACTGTTTTATGAGCCCCCGCCGAAACAGGTGCTCTTATTTTTTGCGTATAATGCGCTGTCGGATATCCGGATACAGCAGTACGCCCGCCGCAAAGATTCCGGCTGCCATTAATATCCACGGCCAGGCGCCGGGGCTTTTCCTGCCGCCTTTGTGCGGCATATTGATCGGCGGTGTAACCGTGATACCGGGAGAAATCTCCGGTGCTCCGGGAGTTGCTACCGGCTTTTTACCCGGTTCTTTCCCGGGTTTATCTGTCGGGGTCAGTTGGGGGATTTCCTCGGTCCGGCTATGTGCGCAAACCGAACAGGTCTGCCTTCTGACACCGGGTGCCGCAGCGGAAGGCTCCTGCAGGATCTCAAAATCACCGAATTTATGCTCCTTCATGGGGACAGTTCGGTACTCCGCATACCCGCATAGACTGCAGACCCGGCAGGCTTCACCCGAGTGGCTGCAGGTGGCCGCCCGCAGGATGATCTCTGCGCCGAATTCATGCTCCACCGGAGTTTCCGGAACATCCGGGGTTCCGATAAGTTTTTCCGTCACAGGGATCGTGATCCATCCCGCCGCAAACGTCGCATCCGCCGTCATATTGACCGTCCGGTCGGCAAGGATAAAATACACAGAGCAGTACGCAATATCCACTTTTGTTACGCGGCAAAGATTCCCATGGAAGCCGGAAAGATCCGCCGACCGCCGGTTGGTGACCGTTTCGCCCGTTGCAGGATCGTAATAGGTATCCTCGCTATAGGTGCGAACGGTCAGGTCAAGAGCGGTGTCCCGAATCTCCCCAAGCTGCAGATCTGGGTAATTGACCGCGTCATCCAGATGCACGGCAACCGTCAACCGGTGTCCGCCGAAAACATGTTCCGCCAGGAGAGAATTTCCCGGACGGCTCGCACGGAGCATCACAGAACAGGAAGCTGAAAGCTGAACACTGCCAAGCTCCAGCGTCACCGGTTTTGTCGCATTATCGGAGAAAACAAAGGACGTTTTGTCCGAGAGAATCCGCAGTGTACGAATACTGTGCCGCCCCGCACCGATGCTCGCCGTACCGCCTTCAGCCGTCAGAATGTCCGTTCGCATCTCGCCGTCCCAGAAAAACACATCCTCGGTCTTAACATAAACCTCACCGTAGGTGTTTTCAAGCAGCACGGAGGATACCCGCAGCTTCTCATCCTCGTAAATCGCGGCAGCACCGCACTCCGTACCAGAAAATGTCAGGGAATGGCCCGCCATATCGAGAATCACGTCTGTCTTCAACCCCTCTGCCGGGACCAGTCGGATATTTTCAAGACAGAGATCTCCACCGGCGGCAATATCGCCCTCCAGTCGCAGAAGCAGGGGATCCCCCGCATCCGAGGAA
>JAFYLV010000094.1 GCA_017556885.1 Clostridia bacterium
GTTGCCCTCGGCCACGTGCGCCGCAATTACAACAAGTTTGAGGAGCTCGGCATCAAGATCCGCGGCTCTTACCTGGATGTGTACAGCATCGTTGAGCCCGACGAATGCTTCAATCCCGATCACCGTCTGACCCGCAAGGAGTCGGTGGAAAAGCGCTGCGAATGCCTGGAATTTTTGAATTCCCGCGGTATCATTCCCTCCTCCGAGGAGGTGGTGGACGCCTATCTGAAGGTTCTGCCGCTGGTACATCATGCGCCCTACATCACTGAGCCTATGTTTGAGAACCCTGCCAAGGGCGTCGGCATCGCCGTTCCCTTTATCAATCTCTGCTATCACGACTGCGTGCTCATCCCCTGGGAGGGCAGCGGCGCGAAGGGCAAGGGCGGCACCTGCATCCCCGACACCGACTGGGCCTATCTGCACCTCATTCAGAACGCCGGTATCCCCTACGCCGCCACAGGCTTTGACGAAGAGGCCATCGAGCGCGTCAAATTTGCCCGGGAGCTGCAGAAAAAGCTGGCCCACTGCCGGATGCTGGAGCACACCTTCCTCGATGACAATTACCGCATCGCCCGCACCGTCTATTCCGACGGAACGGTCATCACCGTCAACTTCGACGAGGATACCTTCACCATCGAATAAACCAAAGCATAAAAAAAGCGCCTGCGAACGCATCGCAGGCGCTTTTTTTACAGTTTCCAGCGCGTATAGTGCAGGGAGCAGTAGTCATCTCCCTCTGCGCGGCGGTAATAGACGGAGAAGAGACTTCCGTCGGGCAGCTCCACCGTGCAGGGATATCCGTGATCCCACATGCCGCAGGTATCGTCAAAAATATATTCCTCCGGCCATGTCTTTCCCAGATCGTGAGATACGAGGGCGTGCTCTCCGTGAGGGCGGGTTCGATAACCAAAGGAGCAAACGAGCGCCCCGGAGGAATGGAGCAGCAGATGGGGCGGAGATCCCTTGACTCCGGAGTCTTTCACCGGGCTCCAGGTCTTTCCTCCGTCGAGAGACTCCGAAAAGGCCAGCGTAAACTCGCCCTCTACCCGGAAGGCACCAAGCAGCCTTCCGTCGGGCAGATCAATGACGTGGGGCTCGCAGAGAAACCAGTTTTCCTGCAGCCATTCGGGGTTTTCGACCATACCGATGCGCTCCCATGTGTAACCGCCGTCAAAGCTCTTATAGAGGGCGTTGGATTTTTCCGGCAGCTCCCCGTAGGTATAATGCTCGGTCCCAAGGTAGGCAAGGCTTCCGTCCCGGCAGAGACAGGGGCCGTGAGGCGCGGTGACGGGCACCTTGATGATATCGCTCCAGGTCACGCCGTAATCCTCCGAGACACGGACGTAGGAGCCGCCCCGGGTTTCATCACCGGGATAATTTTCGGAATCCTTTACCATGCCGACCACCGCGTTTTTCGCCGTGGCAACGGCGTGTGCCGGAATATGGTCACCGTAGGCATCCCGATAGCATTCCACGGAATGGGTAAACCAGGTCACCAGCATACGGCCCTTTCCCATATAGAGAATTCCGGCATCCCGGTCGTCCATATAGGTATCGTTGATGACGATGGGCGGGGTCCATTTCTTTCCTCCGTCCCGGCTGATATACATGGCGGTCTTTCCGAAGGGACAAACGTGTCCTGCACGGAAGGCCGAGGAAACGGCATAGAGCGTTCCCTCCTCATCGATGGCAACGGAGGGCCATCCCTCATAGCAGAAGGGCGTATTTTTCGCGCGGTGAACGATACCTCGCACATTTTCCGGATAGACGGTATTCATAACTTTATTCTCCTTTCTTTGCGGCAAGCATCTTCTGCTCCCGGAAAAGCCGGTTGACAAAGAAGAACTGCCGCACGATGCAGAACATGGAATAAACGGAATAGATCAGGTATGTGATCTGGGCGGGATATTCCGCCATCATATTTACGTTGAGCAGGATATTGACCGTACCGCTGCCCAGCATGAAGAAGGTATACTCCTTAAAGGCAAAGAGCGTCAGCACCGAGGTGAAGAGGCCCACCAGCGTCAGAGAATTGTCCAGCAGCCGGTAGCTGGAGCCCGTGGCGGAGAGAACGATCCAAAGTCCGGCAAAGCACAGGGCAAAGACCGCGATGAGCACCAGCCACTGCCAAAGCTTCATACGGCGGAACTGGGTTGTGTGCTTATATTTATGCCGGGACCAGCGGATAAAGGTGGCGATCTGGAAGGGAAATGACGTCAGCAGGGCACTGGCTGCCGATGCATACAATCCAAACGAGAAATATACCACGGCATACAGAACGGAATTCAGGCCGCCAAGTAGATAGCCCCAGCGGTTTGCCCGGGACTGCAGAAGTCCCACGATGAGAGAAACGTAGAGCGGGATAATACGGAAGAGGCTTTGTTTAAAGACAATGCCAGTCCAAGTGATACCTGCGGCGGTCACCGCAACAAGGCCTGCCATCAGCAGATCCTTTTTGCGGATCCCCCGCAGCCGGGAAAGAATATGCATCCTCACCCCTCCTTTTTTACATATTGTAGTCCTTGTGCTGAAAAAAAGCAATGACGCGGTGCGCCGATTGCCGCGCGCACCGCGTCCCATTTTCGGAATTTTTCAATCTGTCCCGGATTTTTTTCGGTATTTTGCCGCCGATGTTCCAAATTTTTCCGCAAAGGCCGTGTAGAAACCCGACAGGGAGGTATATCCCACCTGCGCCGCGACGGTTGCCACCGGCAGGTCGCTTTCCCGCAGAAGCTGCGCCGCATGCTGCAGCCTTGCCTCCACCAGCAGCTTACGAAAACCCATACCGTAGGTTTTTTCAAGAACTCTTCCCAACTGACGACGGGAAAGATTCATCTCCCGGGCAAGATCTTCTGCCACCACGTTCTCACTGTAATGGTTGAAAAAATATTCCTCGATACGAAGCCGCCGCATATCCAGCTCATTGATCTTCTGCTTTTGCCGGCCGGAAGCTCCCTCCAACCCCTCGCAAAGGCGGCGAAAAAGTTCGATATAGATCTGAACCAGCAGACTTTCCACATAGGCCATCTCGCCCAGTTGTCCGCACCCCAGTTCTCCGGCCAGCTTCCGTACGCCTGCACAGAGGTGGTCGCAATCCGGCAGAAGCTCCGCCGAGCTGCGGCGCAAAAGCCCCCGGCAGACAATATCATAGGTCTTTCCCACCCCTTCTCGGGTGCAGTCAAAGCGCAGCGCAAGCATCCGGGAATGTTCTTCCGCCTTGCGGGTACGGTGATAGATGCCCGGGGGCATCAAACAGACGGCTCCGGGCAAAATCCGCAGTTCTCTGCCGTCGGACAGATCCACAAAGAAATCCGTGTCCACCGCCACCAGCAATTCGTAATAGGCATGGGCATGGGTGTCCCCGGTCATCTTAAACAGGTTGACAAACCCCGTGTCCAACACCGTTCGTATATGCACGTCATCGATCCTTGCCGAAAGCACCAGATCGACAAGTTTTTCCGTTTCCAACATCGTTTGTTCCGCACTGTCACCGATTATCGCAGCGCCCTCCTTGAATTGGGACAAAAAGCATGCCCCATAAGGCCATTTTAGCAGGCCTTGCAGGGCATGTCAATGTGTTTTTTGCAATTCTCCGAATCCTCTTTCCCGCAAAATTTCAACAGAACCGCATTTATGGCAATTGACAATCCAAGTCGCAGTTGGTACAATGGTTTCAGAGTAAATTTAGCTCACGGAGGACACCGATATGGACCGTTATCCCATCAGCTGCTGGACGTATTTCCCCCTTTCCGAGGCATGGCCGGAGCTTGCCCGCGATTTCCGTGATCTCGGCTTTACCAATCCCATGACCCCCGTCTTTTCCGAGGGTGACGATCCCGCCGTCATGCGCCGCCTGCTCGACGATTTTGTCGCCGAAGGGCTGCAGGTCATCCTTTATGACAACCGCGTGACCGCCCACAGCCTGAAAGGTGCCGATGATGCGCTCATCCGCGAAAAGTTTGCCCGTTCCCTTGCCGATTTCGGCGATCATCCCGCCGTGATGGGCTTCTACGTGGGCGATGAGCCCGATGCCCCCGATGCGGATCTCTTTTTCCGCGTGGCCCGCATCCAGCGGGAGATGGCGCCGAACCTCATGCCCTTCCTGAACCTGCTGCCCTGGTTTGACTGGATCGGTCCCCGTATGGGCACCGATGCCTACGCCCCCTACCTTGACCGCGCAGCCACCGAGGGCAATCTTGCCCAGATCGGCTACGACTGCTA
>JAFYLV010000095.1 GCA_017556885.1 Clostridia bacterium
AACGAGGACTACTTCGTCCGTCTCGCCTGCGAGCTGGAGAAGATGGGTGCGGATACCATCTGCATCAAGGACATGGCAAACCTTCTGCTGCCCTATGACGCTTATTCCCTCGTCAAGAAGCTCAAGGAGAACGTCAGCGTTCCCATCCACCTGCATACCCACAACACCACCGGTACCGGCGACATGGTTTATCTGATGGCTGCCCAGGCCGGCGTGGATATCGTGGATACCGCCCTTTCTCCCATGGCCAACGGCACCTCTCAGCCCACCACCGAGGCCCTCGTCGCTACCCTCAAGGGTACCGACCGCGACACCGGTCTGGATCTTGAGCAGCTGGCTGACGCCGCCGCCCACTTCCGCACCGTTGCTGCCAAGCTCAAGGAGCAGGGCTCCCTCGATCCCAAGGTGCTCAATGTTGACACCAAGACCCTTATCTATCAGGTTCCCGGCGGTATGCTTTCCAACCTGCTCTCCCAGCTCAAGCAGGCCAATGCCGAGGATAAGTACTACGACGTGCTTGCCGAGATTCCCCGCGTCCGCGAGGACTTCGGTTATCCTCCCCTTGTTACCCCCACCAGCCAGATCGTCGGTACCCAGGCCGTTATGAACGTCCTCGCCGGCGAGCGCTACAAGATGGTTCCCAAGGAGTCCAAGGGTATGCTCATGGGCGAGTACGGACGTCTGCCCGCACCTGTCAATGAGGAAGTTCGCCGCAAGTGCATCGGCGATGCCGAGCCCATCACCTGCCGCCCCGCAGATCTTATCGAGCCCGAGCTCGAGAAGTACCGCGAGGAGACCAAGGACATCGCCACCTGCGAGGAGGATGTGCTCTCCTACGCCCTCTTCCCCCAGGTTGCATCCAAGTTCTTCGATGCCCGCAAGAACGGCTTTGCCAAGGAAGAGGCTGCTCCCAAGGCTGCTGACGGTCCCCGCGTTCTCTACGTGGACGATCGCTCCCTCTAATCACTGACCAGGTTAAAAGCACCCCGTTTTAAACGGGGTGCTTTTTTTGCACTTAGTTTGACAAATCACTCACAAAGAGGGTAGAATTGGAGAAAAAGGTAGATTTGTTCATGGTTTATATGATATAATAGGCCGCGTATTTGAAATGAAAGGGAGGTGCGGCGAATGAAGATCATGCAGATGCATTGGGTGCGGCTTGTGCTGCGCAGCCTTTTGTTTGTGCTGGCGCTGATGCTATACTTCTTTGATGAAAGCCGGTTTTCCGGCATCCTGCAGGGAGATTGGGGTGCCTTGACGATTATCTGGGTGTTTTTTGTTGCGGATATGCTGCTGCGCTTTTTCCCTTCAAGATTCGAGAGTATGGGCTGCCAGAAACAGTTTGCCCGGGAGTATATACCGGCTGACCGTCCGGAAGCACGGCCGCCCACGGCGGCATGGCGCGTTTGGGGCGTTTTTGGCAGCTGGGTTGCGCTCAATGCGGTTATTGTGGCCCTTTATTTCCTGCAGATCATCGATGTGGGCGCACTGGTGCTGGTCAGCCTCTTCTATGCGGTATGCGATATTATTTGCATCCTCTTTTTCTGCCCATTCCAGAGCTGGATGATGAAAAACCGCTGCTGCGTCACCTGCCGGATCTACAACTGGGATTTTGCCATGATGTTCACGCCGCTGCTCTTTATCCCGTCCTTCTATTCCTGGAGCCTCAGCGGAATGTCGCTGCTGCTTTTGCTGCGGTGGGAGCTCAACCGGCGGATCCATCCGGAGCGCTTTGATGAGCGCTGCAATGCAGGTCTTTCCTGCGCAAACTGCCGGGAGCATCTCTGCCGACATAAGAAGGCTATCCGTGCATTGGCAAAGCGGACCCGTGAAGAGATCGACGGTGTCCGGGGCAAGATCGGCGACGTAAAGGAAAAAATCAAACAGAAAATCAAATAAAAGAAACCGCCCTGCGAAAACCTTCGCAGGGCGGAACTGTTTTTTGCGATTATCCCAGCAGATTTTTAAAGATCTGTGCCGTCTCGGCACGGGTGGCGGTGCCCTTGGGATCGATCAGCTTGCCGGGTTTTCCGGAAAGGATTCCCTCGGCGCAGGCCCACTGCATGGCCTCGCGGGCCCAGCTGCTGACAGTGTCCGCATCGGCAAAGGCGGCAAGCGCGGTGCCGTCCTCGGCGGCGGAAACGTCCATCTTCTTGAACTTTGCATAGCGGTAGATGATGGAAATGAGCTCCTCACGGGTGGCGTTGCGGTTGGGTGCAAAGGTGCCGTCAGGCTGTCCGCTGATGAGGCCGTAGAAACCTGCCCAATCCACGGCAAAGCCATACCAGTCCTTTCGGGATACGTCGGAGAACAGATGGTTTCTGTCGGTGGCAGCAGGCCCCTCCACGTTGCAGAGGATCTGGGCGATCATGGCGCGGGAGAGGTTTGCGTTGGGCTCAAAGCCCCGTTCGTTGCCCACCATGAGATGATTGCGGTAGGCAAAATCCACGGCGGGGAAGAACCAATCGGACTCTTTGACATCGGGGAAAAGAGTGGAAGTATCTACGGTAAAGTGAACGGCTGCGGCAAAGAGAGGATCGTTGAAGTCTTCCTCGATCTTGATGCGCTTCCAGGCCTCCTCAACACCGTTGTAATAAACATCCGTGAGGGCATCGCAGCCGTCAAAGACCATGAGTTCGATCTTGTTCAGGGATGCGGGCAGATATACGGTATGCAGGGATGTGCAGTTGCGGAAGGTTCTGCGGTAAAGGCTGGTCACACCCTCCGGAACGGTGATCTCCGTCAGCGCAGTACAGCCGGTAAAGGCATCACCCAGCGTGGTAAGCGTATCAGGCAGAACAACGGTTTTCAGCGCAGTGCAGCCGTAGAAGGCAGTGCCGCCGATGTAGATGACCTTTGATGGAACGGTTATCGCGGTGAGCGCGGTGCAACCTGCAAAGGCTGACATGCCGATGTAGGTAAGACCCGTGGGCAGCTTGATCTCTGTGAGCGAGGAACAGCCGTAGAAGGCATAGCTGTCAATGCGTCTCAGATCGGCGGAAAGCGAAACGGAGCTCAGGTTTTCAAATCCCTTGAAGGCGTTTTCGCCGATGGTGTCGATACCGTTATGAATGACAAGGTATTTGACCCTCGGAATAAGATATTCTCTCTGCTCCGCGGTGAAGGGGTTGTAAGTTACGCCGCCCTTTCCGGAAATAATAAGCACGTCGTCCACAAGTTCCCAGGAGACGACGGCACCCTCGGGCCCCGTTCCGCAGGTGCCGGAGGTGTATGTCGCCTCTTCCGCCGCGACGGGGAGCACGGGAACAGCGAACTGCAAACAGAGCGCGAAGGCAAGCAGCAGGGCGAGGACAGTATGCTGTTTTTTGAGGTTGAACATAAGTTGACTCCTTTCTAAAGACACAAAAGAATTATAACACAGATACAGCAAAAAATAAAGTGTGTTTGGGCTGTCAAAAGACGGTTGACAACAGGCTGAAAATTCGGTATAGTTAAAGAAAAATGCCGGAGGTATACCGATATGTTTACTCTCTATCCGCATCCCGAAAACGAGCCGGTTTCGGCGGTGCATTCTGTCACCGTCGGCGGCGTTTCCGCACCCTGCATGACGGCGCGGGTATCTGCCATGCCCTATAACCGCGTTTGGCCGGGCTTTCAGCGCGGCAAGGATCAGACGGAGATGGCATCCTTTCTGAATTTTGCCGCGGACGGCCCCGTGGAGCTCACGGTCACCTGGCCCAAGGATATTGAATCGGTGGTTGTCCGTCCCCTGCGCCACGGCATCAAGCCCGTGGTGGAGGGCCGCTGCGCCCGCTTCACTCTGCCCGGCGCAGGACAGTATACCGTTGAGGCCGACGGTCCCTCCCAGGCGCTGCACCTGTTTGTGGATCCCGCCGTGCCTGCGGCAGAGGAGGCCAGTATCAGCTTTGCCCCCGGCGTGCACGATGCGGGGCATATCGACCTTGCATCCGGGGAGAGCCTCTATATCGCCCCCGGCGCGGTGGTTTACGGTCAGCTGAATGTTGCGGATGCGGAAAATGTGCGCATCTATGGCGGCGGTATCCTCGATAACTCCCGTTTTGAGCGCATGGATGAGCGCTGTGTGGATTTCCCCAACGGATGCATGAAGATCCACCGCAGCCGCAATGTCCGCGTGGAGGGCATCACCTTCCGCGATTCCGCCACCTGGACGGCGACCATCTTCAATTCCGAGGAGGTCCACTTTGACCGCGTCAAGCTCATCGGTATGTGGCGCTACAATGCCGACGGCATCGATTTTGTCAACTGCCGCCATTGCTCGGTGCGCAATTCCTTCCTGCGCAATTTTGATGACTGCGTGGTCATCAAGGGACTTAAGGGATGGGATCATCAGAACGTGTCGGATATCCATACGGAGGGATGTGTTGTCTGGTGCGACTGGGGCCGCAACCTTGAATTCGGCGCGGAGACCTGTGCCGATCATTATGACCGCATCACCTTCCGGGATTGCGATCTCATCCACGGCGCGCATATCATGATGGACATCCAAAACGGCGACCGCGCGGAGGTGCGGGATGTGCTCTTCTCCGATATCCGCGTGGAATATAACCTCCGTGAGCCGCAGCCCATCTATCAGAATCATGAGGTGCCCTATCCCGGTACGCCGGGATATATGCCGCGCCTCTTCCTTGCAGAAAATTACTGCGGTGTGTGGTCGCAGGACAATATCCTCGGCAATATCGAGGGCGTCCGCGTGGAAAACATTCAAATCTTTGCGGATGAGGGCATGGAAATGCCTCAAAGCATTATCCGCGGCAAGACAGAGGAGAGCTTTATCCGGGATGTTGCCTTCAAAAACATCACCTTTAACGGGAAAAAGATCGAAACGCTGGAGGAGCTGAACCTCAGAACCAACGAATTTGTGGAGAATGTAACCGTTGAATAAGTAAATACGCGACAAACAGAAAGAGGACGAAGGCGTTCAGACCTTTGTCCTCTTTCTGTGCAGATGTTATAGGCAAGTCAGGCGTGTGCAGAGGAGGAAGAGCCGATATAACGGCTGGCCTGGCTTTCGAACATTTGGGCGTATTTTCCGCCGAGGGCCATGAGGGAATCGTGGGAGCCGGACTCGATGATGCGGCCCTGCTCCATCATGCAGATGCGGTCGGCCATACGGGTGGTGGAGAGGCGGTGGGAGATGTAGACCACCGTCCGGCCCGCTGCGGCGGCGTTCATGCTTTCGTTCAGATTGTATTCCGAGATGGGATCCAGCGCGGCGGAGGGCTCGTCCAGAATGATGCAGCCGGAGGGCTTTGCAAAGGTGCGCGCCATGGCCACCTTCTGGTTCTCGCCGCCGGAGAGATTGAGTCCGTTCTCGTCAAATTCGCGGGTGAGGGGGGTGTCGATGCCCTTTTCCATCTTCGCCAGCCGCTCGGAGAAGCCGGCGAGATCGAGGGCCTCGCGGATCTTCTCAGGATCGGAATTCTCCATAAAGTCGCAGGCGACGTTCTCGCCAAGGGTCGCGGCAAAGAGAACGAAATCCTGGAAGACGCAGCCGAAATACTCCCGCAGGGAGGTGATATCATACTCCCGGAGATCGTGGCCGTTAAGGAGAATGCGGCCATCGGTGGGATCGTAAAGCCGCAGCAGGAGCTTAATGAGGGTGGTCTTGCCGGCGCCGTTGTAGCCGACGAGGGCAACGCGCTCGCCGGGAGCGATGGCGAGGTCGATGCCGTCCAGCACCGCCTTGTCGCTGCCGGGATAGGCAAAGGTGAGCCCCTCGGCGCGGATCTCCGCCGGGCCCTCCGGCGCGGGGAGAGTGCCGCCGACAATTTTCGGCTCGTAATCGAGGAACTTGCGCATACACTCAATGTACTGGGCGTTGTCCTGGAATTCGGCGAGCCCCCAGACGAGGTTTGTGACGGCGTAGGTGGTCTGCTGTGCGGCGTTGATGAGACCGGCGGCCTCGCCCACGGTGACGGATTTGGTCACTAGCACCTGATAGATGCAGAAGGCCGTCATGACAAGCTTTGCAATGAACTCATAGACCACAAAGTTTTTGAGAAACTGGAGAGTGGCCTGCTTCAGGGCGTACCCGCGGTCGTATTTGCGCAGATTTGCGGCGGCATCGTCAAAGAGGGAGAGCAGATGCTCCGTTATGCCGGAGAGGCGCAGCTCCTTGGCATATTCCGGCTGGTAGAAAACGCGGCCGTAGTAGTCCCGGCGGCGCTCCAGCGGCTTTCTGCCCTTTTTGTATTCAAAGTTGACCTTGTTGTCCTTGACGGCAATGAGGATGGCGAGCACCGAGCCGACGATGGGGAAGAGCAGGAAGAGAGGGTTGATGGTGGCAAGAATGGCGAAGATGGCAAAGATGGCAATGAGGTTGGAAATCAGCCGGGATACGGAGAAGTACATCTGGCTGAACTTCTGGTTGGTGCTGTCCAGGGCCATCATGTAATCGTTGTAAAATTCGGGATCCTCAAAGCAGGCAAGATCCATGGAAATGGCCTTTTCGTAGAGCTCACGCTCCACCTTTTTCATCATGCGCGAAACATTGGGGTTATAGACATAGCCCCAGAAGAGGTCATAAATCAAGGTGAGCAGGAAATCCACCACCCCAAAGCCGATGAGGAAAAGAAGCGCCTTGCGGAGCCCCTCGCCTGCGGCGATGGCATCAAAGAGGATCTTGAAGAGCAGGACGTAGCCCGTCCGCCAGAAAACCTGACTTGTGATGGACAGCAGAAGATTGAATGCCGTGGTGAACGGCATGTAGCGGAAGTAGTAGCGCAGCACAAAGAAGGTGTTTTGCACCGTGCGGCCAAGGGAAAGCTTCTGTTTTTTCTTGTTGTCTGCCATGGCGTTACACCTCCTTGCTATTTTCTGCGGCGTAGCGCTCCGCCTGCTTTGCAAACATGTCGGCATACAGTCCGCCGGCGGCCATCAGCTCGGCATGCACGCCGCTCTCACAGAGCTCGCCGTGGTCAAACACGAGGATGCGGTCGGCGCTCCGGGCGGAGGAAAGCCGGTGGGAAATGAAGATGACCGTCTTGTCCGCCGTGGCCTTCTCCATGTTTTCGTACATCCGCGCCTCGGCGATGGGGTCAAGGGCGGAGGTAGGCTCGTCCAAAATGACACAGGAGGAGGGACGGGCATAGACACGGGCGATGGCGATCTTCTGCGCCTCACCGCCGGAGAAATTGGTGCCGTTGTCGTCAAATTCGCGGGTGATGACGGTGTCAAGCCCCGTCTCCAGCCGGGCAAGCTTCTCTCCGAAGTCGGCAAGCTCCAGACACCGGGTGGCCTCGGCGCGGTCGGCCTCGGTCACGGCGGGACGGAGCAGCACGTTCTCACCAAGGGTCATGCCAAAGAGCTTGTGATCCTGAAAAACGGTGGCGTAGACCCGGGTGAGGGTGGCGGGATCGTATTCGCGGATGTCCCGACCGTCAAGGAAGATCTCGCCGGAATCGGGATCGTAAAGGCGCAGCAGCAGCTTCACAAGGGTGGTCTTTCCCGCGCCGTTGGGGCCGACGACGGCCGCCGTCTCGCCTGCGCGGATGCGGAAGGAGACGTTCTTGAGGGTGGGCTCCTCCTTGCCGGGATAGGTGAAGGTGACGTTGCGCAGCTCGATCTCGCTGCCGCCGGGACGGACATCGGCGAAAATGCCGCCCTCTGCGGGGGCAACGATGCTGTTTTCGTGGTCAAGGAACTCCCGCAGGTTCATGATAAAGCGGGTGTTCTGGTTGACCCGGTTAAAGTTTTCCGCTGTGCCGGAAATGGCCCATTTGACGCTTTCCACACCGTTTGCGAGGGCAAGGGCGGTGCCGACGCCGTAGGCATCAAAGGAAATGGCGCGGACGAGCACGTAGGCCAGGGGCATCAGATAGGTCAGCAGATAGGGGATCTCATAGACCAGCATGCCGAGGGAAATGAGCTTTTTCTGGTGGCGCAGGTGGATATCCACCTGCTCGTCCACCGCATCCTCAAAGCGGCGGAAGAGAAGCTTCGAAATGCCGGAAAGGCGCAGATCCTTGGCATATTCCGCCTGATAGGCGGTGCGCTGCATGTAGCTGCGGCGGCGGCCGGGAACGGCAGTCTCGTCCCCAATCTGTTTCCAGAGCCGGCTCTGCCGATCTCCGATGATGAGGGGGGCGATGAGGCCAAGAATGACGAAAACGAAGATAACAGGGTCGTTTGTCAGAATAAAGGAAAGGGAAATGATAAGACCGGGAACATTCTTTGCAGAATTGAGGATATACTGCATCCATTCCTCGATCTTGGCAGAGGAATTGTTGATGGCCTTGATATACTTGTCGTAGAATTCGGGATTTTCAAAGCAGGCAAGGTCGGACTCGGCGGCCTTTTTGTAGATCATGCGGCCGACACCCTTCTGCATGCGCACGGAAAAGCGGCGGGCAAAGAACTTCTGCTGAAAGGAGGAGGCAAAGTCGGCAAAGGCAAGAAACACGGCCATGATGCCGAATATGGCAAATACCGGGCCGGGGGCAACGTCCTTCCCCGCCTCCAGACTGTTGAAAAGACCGGCGATGAAATAGGTGTTGTAAAAGGACCAGGTGGCGTTGTTGACCGTCATGACACCGAGCTTGAGAAAGACGGTGGTGGGGTCGGTCTTGAGAACGATTTTGCTGACGAATTTTGCCGTCGGCCAGAAATTTTTGCGGGCGGTGCGGTTTTCCTCCCGGCGCTTTGCGCGGGCTTCTGCCTTGGCGGCTTTCTTTTCGGACATGATGGAGTCACTTCCTTTCGGGGTGGGGGGCGAAAAACTAAGTTAAGTAATCGTTTTTCATAGTATAGCATAGGGCGTTACATGCCGTCAAGCAACCAATTGTCGAGTTGCGTCAACCGTCGGTTGATGTGTGCACATACCATTATATATATATATATATAAAGTCAAGAGAAATGTGGGGATTTCTTGACAGAAAGCGCGGAATATGGTATGATTTTCCGGAAAATTTACGGCGGAAATGAGAAGAAAAATGCGGAAGATGTTTGGAAAATTTATCGGAGATAAGGCGTTTTACCGGATGGTGCTTGCCGTTGCACTGCCCATCATGATGCAGAACTTTATCACCAATCTGGTCTCCATGCTGGACAACCTCATGGTGGGTGCCCTCGGCACGGAGCAGATGTCCGGCGTTTCCATCGTCAACCAGCTCATTTTTATCTTTAATCTGGCGGTCTTCGGCGCCTTTGGCGGCGTCGGCATCTTTACGGCCCAGTTCCACGGCAAGGGAGATGCGGAGGGTATCCGCCATACCCTGAGATATAAGTTTGTTCTTGCCGCCGGGCTTTTTGCGGCGGCGCTGGCGGTTTTCCTCACGCAGGGGGATTCGCTCATCGGTCTTTTCCTTCACGATGTGGATGCCACGGGCGATATCATCGCGACCCTCGGCTTTGCGCGGGAATATCTTGCCGTTATGCTCTTCGGGCTGCTGCCCTTTGCGCTCTCCCAGGTCTTTACAAGCACTCTGCGCGAGACGGGGGATACGGTGCTGCCCATGGTGACGAGCATCATCGCCGTGGTGACCAACTGTGTGTTCAACTACCTGCTGATCTTCGGTAGACTCGGCTTTCCCGCCCTCGGCGTTGTGGGAGCTGCGGCGGCCACGGTGCTCTCGCGCTATGTGGAGCTTGCGGTGGTGCTGGCCGTTGTTTTTCTGCGGCGGCGGAAATGCGCCTTCTTCTCCGGTGTTTTCCGGGGATTTCGCATCCCCGGCGAGCTGGTGTGGCAGATCACCGTCAAGGGTATGCCGCTGCTCGTCAACGAGCTCTTCTGGTCGGTAGGCATGTCCCTTCTCTCCATGGGCTACAGTTTGCACGGGCTCTCCGTGGTGGCGGGCTACAGCATTTCTTCCACCGTCACAAACCTTTTCAGCATTGCCTTTATGAGTCTCGGTATCAGCATCGGCATCATCATCGGGCGCGAGCTCGGTGCCGGGCGGTTTGAGCGGGCGGTGGACTGGGACTGGAAGCTCATCGCCTTCTCGGTGGCAGTCAGCCTGGCCGTCGGCGGCGTGCTGTTTGCCGGGGCGGAGCTTATCCCCGCGCTGTATAACACAAACGACCTTTCCAAAACCTATGCGGCCTACTTTATCCGCGTTTCCGCCTGCCTGATGCCGGTGCACGCCTTTGCAAACTCGGCCTATTTCACCCTGCGCAGCGGCGGAAAGACGGTCATCACCTTCTTCTTTGACGGCGCATTCGCCGTGTGTATCCAGGTGCCGGCGGTGTTTCTCGCCGATCTCTGCGGGCTTTCCATCTGGTGGGTCTTCCCGCTGGTGCAGGGGCTGGATATCATCAAGGACGTGCTGGGCTTCGTGCTTTTGAAGAAGCGGGCGTGGGTTCAGAATATCGTAGCGTAAAGAAAAACGGCAGACCCGGACGGGCCTGCCGTTTTTATATTTATTCGGAAACCTTTTTGGCAAAGGAATTATCCACAACGGCGGCAAAATCCGCCCGGACATCCAGCTCGCCGGCCTCCGCCATGACGTCCTGCAGACGCTCAAAGGCCTCCTGCTTCATCACCGGGGTCTCGTTCCATGCGTCGATCTCCTGATAGCGCGCCGCAACGCGGGTGAGCACGTCGAGCCCGGTGTCGGGGAACTGGCCGACCACATGGGCGGCAATATCTGCGGGATCGGCCTCCGCCACGTAGGCAAGCCCGCGAGCCACCGCCCGGGTAAAGCGCAGAATGAGATCGGGATCCTTTTCCATCCGGCTTTCCGCCGCAAAAAAGGCGGTGTAGGGGATCTCGCCGCCCTCAGCGCCGATGGAGGCGAGCACGTAACCCTGCCCGGCAAGCTCCGTTTCGGTGGCGGTGGGCTCAAAGAGGGCAACGTAGTCGCCGAGTCCGCCGGTGAAGGCGCCTGCCATCATATTGAAGGCAACGCTGGTGTCAACTGTGGCATCCACGTGGGGGACGACGCCCTTCTCCTTCATAACGTATTCGAGGGTCATCTCCGGCACGCCGCCCTTGCGGCCGCCGATGATGTATTTGCCCCGCAGATCCTCCCAGGAAAACTCGCCGTCGGTGCGGCCGACGAGGAAGGCACCGTCGCGGCGGGTCAGCTGGGCAAAGACCTTGGGGGCATCCGCCCGCCCCTCCCGCTGCACGTAGATACAGGCCTCCGGCCCGGCAAGACCGATATCCGCCTGACCGGTGAGCACGGCGGTCATGACCTTGTCGGCACCGCCGCCGTTGGTCAGCTCGATCTCGATGCCCTCCTCGGCAAAATAACCGAGGTCCATGGCGGCATACAGCGGGGCGTAAAAGACCGAATGGGCGACCTCGCAGAGGCGGACCGTGGTCATTTCCTCTCCGGCGGGCCCGCAGCCGCAGAGGATGCCGCCGACGGCGGCAAGAACGAGGATGAGCGCAAGTGATTTCTTCATACAGTCACTCCCATGTATTTTTTCAACGCCTTCTCCAGCCACAGCACGCCGAGATACATGAGGGCGGCGGCTGCGGCGAGGATCAGCACCGTTGTCATCACAAGATCCATCTTGAAGACCTGAGACCCGTAGACGATCAAGTAGCCAAGCCCCCGGCGGGAGACGAGAAACTCGCCCATGATGACACCGACCCAGGATAGGCCCACATTGACCCGGAGGGCGTTGGCCATGGTGGGTAGGCTTGCGGGCAGCACGAGCTTTGTGAAGATCTGCCGCCGCCGCGCGCCGAGGGTGCGCAGAAGGCGGATCTTATCCCGGTCGGTTTCCCGGAAGCCGGAGTACATGTCGAGCACCGTCACGATGAGGGAGATGGCGAGCGTCATGGTGATAATGGCACCGCCGCCTGCCCCCATCCAGACGATGAAAATGGGGCCAAGGGCGGTTTTGGGCAGGGCGTTGAGCACCACAAGGTAGGGATCCAGCACCCGGGAGAGAAAATCGCTCCACCACAGAAGGGTGGCAACGGCAACGCCGAGGGCGGTGCCGAGAAGGAATCCCACCACCGTCTCGCCCACGGAAACACCGATGTGCAGAAAAAGCTCGCCGGAGGCGGCAAGCCCCGTGAAGGTCTTCCACATCCGTGACGGGGAAGAGAAGATGAAAGCGTCGATGAGCCCTGTCCGGGCGCAGAGCTCCCACCCCGCAAAGAAGAAGGCCAGCAGCCCGATCTGCAAAAGCAGCACCAGCCGCCGGCGGCGGCGCGCACGGGAAAGCCACGCTGCCCGGGCGGGAGAGAGGGGTTCAGACATGGACGTCCAGCTCCTTCCAGATGGCATTGAAAAAGGCGCGGAAAGCGGGATGATCCCGCCGCTCCAGAGGAGGGATGCCCCGTAGCTCGTCAAGGGAATAGACCTGTTTGATGCGCGCCGGACGGCGGGTGAGCAGTACGATGCGGTCGGAGAGACTGACCGCCTCGGAAATATCGTGGGTAACGAGGATCGCCGTCTTTTTCTCCCGGCGGATGATGGAGTAAATATCCGCCGATACGGCGAGCCGGGTCTGATAATCCAGCGCGGAAAAGGCCTCGTCAAGCAGCAGCAGCTCCGGCCCGCAGGCAAGCGTGCGGATGAGGGCGCAACGCTGACGCATGCCGCCGGAAAGCTCAGCGGGGGATTTTGCGGCGAAATCCGCAAGTCCGTAGCGGGAAAGCAGATTTCGCACCTCCTCCAGCCGCTCCGGTGTGTTTTCTCCGGCGATCTCAAGGCCGAGGGTGACGTTGCCCCAAATGGAACGCCAGGGGAACAGACCGTCCTTCTGGGGCATATAGCCCACGGTGCGGCTGGGGCCGTGCAAAGGTCTTCCGCCCACGGAGACGGTACCGGCATCCGGCACTTCCAGGCCTGCGATCATATTGAGCAGGGTGGATTTTCCGCAGCCGGAGGGACCGACGACGGAAATAAATTCCCCTGTATGCACGGTAAGATCAATGCCGGCAAGGGCGGGTACCTCGCCGTCCGGAGACTGGTAGGTCAGTTTTACGCCCGCAAGCTCAACGATCATGGGTTCCTCTCCTTTCCCGGTGGTCTGCCCCATACTATGGAGCAGCGGGGGAATGTGTGCGGAGAATTAAGGTTTGTTAATTCCTCTTGTAAAAGAGACGGAAATGGGATAAAATAGAAGACGACAGGATCAACTTGCACCACAAAGGTCGCTGGAGGACCTCTGCTTATGAAACTGATTTCCTTTACCGTGCCGTGTTACAACTCGGCCGCATATATGAAAAAATGCGTGGACAGCCTTCTGCGTGTGGGCGATGAGGCAGAGATCATCATCGTCAACGACGGCTCCACGGATGAGACCGCCGCCATCGCCGAGGACTATGCCGCCCGCTACCCGGATATCGTTCGCGTCTGCCATCAGGAAAACGGCGGACACGGTGCCGGTATCATGTCCGGCATCCGCATGGCCACCGGCCGCTGGTTCAAGGTGGTGGATTCCGATGACTGGCTGGATCCGAAGGCGCTGGATGTCCTTATCGCCCGGCTGCACGATCTTTCCGAGGCACCGGATCTGGTGGTCACAAACTACGTTTACTGGCGGCAGGGGGAGGGCGCGGTGCATACCGTGCGCTATGACAAGGTCTTCCGCGACGGCCGCGTCATCGGCTGGGAGGATACCCGGCGCTTCGGGCTTACCCAGTATCTTACCATTCATTCCTGCATCTTCCGGACCCGCGTACTGCGGGATGCGAATATCGAGCTGCCCCGGCATATTTTCTATGAGGACAATCTCTACGTCAGCTGGGCAGTAACAAAGGTGCAGCGCATTCTCTATCTCGATATTGATCTGTATATGTATTACGTAGGCCGTGCCGGTCAGTCGGTGGCGGGGGAGAATCTCATGCGCCGCGCCGGCCATCAGGTGGAGGTGGCCGCCCGCATCTTTGAGGTGACGGATATCGGCCGCGAGCTTCGCACCTGCCCCAAGCGGGGACAGTATCTTTACCACGCGGCTTCCTTCTTTTTCTGCATCGCCTGCGTCTTTTCCCGCATGCGGCAGACGCCGGAGGCGGATGCGGAGATCCGCGAGATGTGGAAACGCGTGATGGCAAAGGATCCCGTCGTCGGGCGGCACATCCGTCGCCGCAGCATCGCCATGCTTACCGATCTTCCCGGCAGAGCCGGACAGAAGCTGTGCGTGTTCGGGTATAAATGCGCCCATAAGGTCATCAATTTCAACTGAAATTGCGTCGGCTTGCCTTTTTTGCGGAAATGTGATATGATATCGAAAACAGACAAAGGAGGCGGGATCGGATATGGCGCTGCTTGAATTGGGTGAAATGTATCTGGAATCCATTCTGGTTCTGTCCCGACGGGGCGGAAAGGTTCGCAGTGTGGATATCAGCGAGTATATGGGCTTTTCCAAGCCCAGCGTCAGCCGTGCCATCGGCCTTCTGAAATCCGGCGGTTATATCATCGTCGACCCCGATGGCTATATCGCGCTTACCGACGTGGGCACGGAGGTGGCGGAGCGCATTTACGAGCGACACACCCTGCTGACGGAATTTCTCGTCCGCCTTGGGGTGGGGCGGGAGACCGCCTCGGCCGATGCCTGCAAAATAGAGCATCATTTGAGTGACGAGACCTTTGCCGCCATCAAAGATCACGCGGAATCCATCGGAAAATAAAAAACACCTGCATCTATAAAGATGCAGGTGTTTTTCTATGCTTTATTTTTTTAACTCTTCCTCCACCAGCCGGTTGAGAAGCCTGGGTTCTGCCCGACCGCCGAAGCGGCCCATGCATTTGCCCACCAGCGCCTTGACGGCGGCGGCCTTTCCGGCGCGGATCTGGGAAATGAGGGCGGCGTTTTCGCAAAAGACGGCACGGATACCCTCCAAAAGAGCCGCCTCGTCACAGATCTGTCCCAGCCCCTCGCGGCGGACAGTCTCAGCAGGATCAAAATCGCCTTCCCAGAGACGGGCTGCAAGCTTTTTTGCGGTGGAGGCGTTGACGGTGCCTTCTCCGGCAAGATCCGCCACGGCGGCCAGCCGTTCCGGCGCCACCGGGCAGACAAAGCTCTCGCCCTCCGAGAGGCGCAGGTATTCCGACAATAGCAGGTTTGCCGTGATCTTCGGATGCTGCCCCGCGGCGAGTGCGCGGTCAAAGTAGTCGGAGAGAGCGCGATCCTCCGTCAGAATGTGTACGTCCGCAGGAGGGAAACCGAGGGCTGCGTAGCGCTTCCGCCGGGCGGCGGGAAGCTCCGGCAGACGGGCGGCGAGCGCCTCGATATCGGCGGGAGTCAGCCGCAGGGGGGGAATATCCGGTTCCGGGAAGAAGCGGTAGTCCGCGGCGGTCTCCTTTTCGCGCAGGGTATGGGTCGTACCCGTCTGCTCGTCAAAACGGCGGGTCTCCCGGCGCACCGTGCCGCCGGCGGTGAGGATATCGGCCTGACGGCGGCTTTCGTACTCGATGGCCTTTTCGATAAATTGGAAAGAGTTGAGGTTTTTGATCTCCGTGCGTTCCCCAAGCTTTGCAGAGCCCGCCGGACGGACGGAAATGTTGACGTCGCAGCGCAGGCTTCCCTCCTGCATGCGGCAGTCGGAAACACCGAGATAGCGCAGGGTGGTCCGAAGCTCGGAGACAAAAGCACGGGCCTCGGCGGCGCTTCGCATGTCCGGTGCGGTGACCACCTCAATGAGGGGAACACCGCAGCGGTTGTAATCGGCCAGGGTCTCGCCCTGGGCGTGGATGAGCTTTCCGGCATCCTCCTCGATGTGGATGCGCTCGACACGGACAAATTTTTCACCGTCTTCCGTGTCGATGGTCAGTCCGCCGTCCAGACAGAGAGGGTGGGCATCCTGCGAGATCTGGTAGGCTTTGGGAAGATCGGGATAGAAGTAATTTTTGCGGTCCATACGGGAAAATTCCGCAATGCGGCAGCCGGTGGCAAGACCGGCCATGGCGGCATATTCCACCACCTTGCGGTTGAGCCGGGGCAGCGTGCCGGGATGTCCGAGACAGACAGGACAGACCTGTGAATTGCGCGGTGCGCCGAAATCCGTGCGGCAGGAACAGAAGATCTTGCTTTTTGTGGCAAGCTCCGCGTGGATCTCAAGGCCGATGACCGTTTCAAAATTCATATGCGCACCTCCTCGATCGCTGCAGCTAGCCGGTAGAGAAGCCCGTCGTTGCCCTCTGCCGCCATGAGCTGGGCAGCAACGGGCAAACCGTCTGCGGTGCCGCAGGGCAGGGAAAGGGCGGGGATGCCTGCAAGGCTTGCAGGCACGGTGAAAAGATCGCCGCGGTACATGGACACGGGGTCGGACTTTTCGCCTGCAGGAAAGGCGACGGTCGGCGTTGTGGGGCAAAGCAGGCAGTCGCAGGTGGCAAAAATCTCTGCAAAGGCGGCGCGGATGCGCCGGGCAGCGCTCTGCGCCCGCAGATAGAAGGCATCCCGGTGACCGGCGGAAAGGGCATAGGTGCCAAGCAGGATACGGCGGCGCACCTCCGGCCCGAAATAGGTGCTGCGGGTGGAACAGAAGAGCTCGTCCGGGGAAGCGGCACCTTCGGCGCGGGCACCGTAGCGCACACCATCGTACCGGGCGAGGTTTGCAGAGGCCTCGGCGGAGGAGAGGATGTAATAGGCGGGCAGTGCATCGGAAAGCGCGGGAAGACGGACCTCGCGGACCTGCGCGCCCCTGTCCGCAAGGACAGCGGCGACCGACTCGACGGCAGCGCGGATCGCAGGATCGGCAGCATCCCCGGGAAAACGGAGCAACCCAACGGAAATTCCCCGGATATCACCGGAGAAAAGGTCTTTTGCGGCGGCAAAGGTGCGGTTTGCCGTGGCATCCCGCCCGTCGGGGGCGGAGATGCAGGAAAGCACCGCGGCATTGTCCTGAACGGTGCGGGTCAGCGGTCCGATCTGATCCAGTGAGGAGGCAAAGGCTACCAGCCCGTGGCGGGAAACGGTGCCGTAGGTGGGCTTCATGCCCACAAGACCGCAGAAGGCGGCGGGCTGGCGGATGGAGCCGCCGGTATCGCTGCCAAGCGCAAAGGGTACCTCATATGCTGCTACGGCAGCGGCAGGACCGCCGGAGCTTCCGCCCGGCACCCGGGAGATATCCAGCGGATTGCGGGTGGGATAAAAGGCGGAATTCTCCGTGGAGGAGCCCATGGAAAATTCGTCCATATTTCCCTTGCCGAGAAGCACCGCCCCGGCTGCCTGCAAACGGGCATACACGGTGGCGCTGTAGGGCGGAATATAGTCGGCAAGCATCCGGGAGGCACAGGTTGTGGGGATGCCTTCGGTGCAGATATTGTCCTTTAAAACAAAGGGGATGCCGCAGAGAAGAGGGGCATCGCCCCCGGCAAGACGGGCATCTGCCGCCGCGGCACGGGAGAGAGCAAGTTCTTCGGTTCGTGTAATGAGGGCGGAGATAGTATCCTCGCAGCTGCGGATGCGGTCAATGTGGGCGCGCACAAGCTCCAAGGCGGAAAAATCCTTTCGCCGCAGACCCGCCGCGAGGGCATGAATATCCTGGAAGATCAGTCCGTTCATAGCGAGATGCCTCCTGACGGGACGGTGAAGGCATCCTCCCGAAGCTTTGGTGCGGCGCAAAGCAGTGGCGCAGGATCGGAATCTGCGGCCTCGTCCTCCCGCAGCGCGGAGAGAGGAAGCGCGGCTTCTTCTGTGTAAGGATCGGCCTCGGGAAGGGTTGCGGCAAAGGCAAGAATGGCAGCCATGTCCTCTGCGAGTGCGGCCTTTTCTCCGTCGGAAACGGTGAGCCGTGCGAGACCGGCGATGCTGTCAATATCAAACGGAGCCATGCGGAAATTCCTCCTCTCTGGGATATGGAAAGCCCTCATCCCACAGGCAGGGGATGAGGGCCTAAAGTTTATGGATCAGTCTTCCTTTGCTTCATCCCAGGATACGTACGGGGCTACGTAGAGACCCTTCTTTTCCCGACGGGCGGCGATGATGTTGATGAACGCGCCGCTGACAAAGGCGAGGACCATGGGAGCCCAACCGGCGAGGATGTTGGAGGCGAGGGTATAGCCGCCGTAGATGCCGCCGCCCTGGAAGAGGTTGACGGTGTTCCAAACCACGAGAACGGTGAGAATGGTGGGGCAGAGCACCTTGATGGCGGAGTTGAACCACCAGGCCGGCATGCGGAACTTGGAGGTGTTCTCATTGACGGCATCCAGCACCTTGCGGGTGGGGAAGAACCAGCCCACGGCGATGCACTCCAGCACACCGACGATCAGCAGGTTGTAGGAGTTGGCCCAGTAGTCCACAATGTCGAGCCAGGCAAGACCGGCACCGGTGATGTATACGATGGAGATGATGCCGGCAACGGCGCAGACACCGATGGTGGCAGAGCGCTTGTTGAGACCGAATTTGTCGGCAATGGCAGTGGAAACACCCTCGATGATAGAGAAGGCGGAATCAATGGCGAGGGTGGTGAGGCAGAGATAGAAGATCATGCCGAAGATGGCGTTGAAGATGCCGGAGCCGGTCAGCTTGACGATGGCCTGGGGATAGACGATAAAGGCGGTGGAGATGCCGGAGGCGGTGATGTTGTCGAGCATGCCGACACCGCCCATGGTGGCGAACATCACGATACCGGCGAGCACGGAGATGGCCATATCGGAGAAGCCGATGATGAGCGCATCCACGGCGATATTGGACTTGCGGTCAAGGAAGGAGCCGTAGGCGAACATGATGGCCATCATAATGGAGAGAGAATAGAAGACCTGACCGACGGCGTCGACCCAAATGGTGGGATCGGCAAGGGCGGAGAAGTCGGGCACGAAAAAGCGCAGCAGACCCTCGCCGGCACCGGCCATGGTAATGGATTTTGCAGCCATAATGATCATGCAGACAACGGGAGCAAAGACGGTGAACTTGACCACCTTGCCAACGCTCTGTGCGCCGTTGCGGATGCAGTAGTAGATCATACCCCAGGCGACCAGCAGGGCGATGAGCACGGGCGTCGAGATGACGTTTCCGCCCGTCAGATCTCCCTTGGACATAATGGTGTCAAAAAAGAGACCGGAGGCCGCACCGGCATCGCCCGTCATGCTCGCAAAGTCAACGGATTTGATGACCATGAGGAGCACCCAGGCAAAAACCACGGCGTAGTAGGTGGAGATGATGAAGGCGTTGGAGGTGGCGGCCCAACCGATGAACTCCGCCTTCTTATGTATGCCGCGCATGGAGCCGGGAGCACCCTGACGCATCCGGCGGCCGATAGAGATCTCCATCATGAGTAGGGGAAGACCGAGCAGCAGCATGGCCAGCAGATAAACAAACAGGAAGGCACCGCCACCGTGCTTTGCGGCAAGGCCGGGGAAACGCCATGCGTTGCCAAGACCGACAGCGGAGCCGATGGCAGCGAGAATAAACGTGGAACGGGAGGCCCATGTTGCGCGGGAGGTTTCCATGAGAAGATCCATCCTTTTCGAGGTAGTGTTAATAATTTGTAAATTATACACCATGGGCGGATTTCTGTCAAGAAAAGGGGGAAGATCGGGAACTATTTCTCCTTGGAGGAAAAAAGGAGGGAGGAAAGCAGTGCGGCAAGGATCGCAGCGGTGATACCGGCGGCACAGGCGGTCAGCCCGCCGGTGAGAATACCCGAAAGACCGTCTGCGCCGACCGCCTCGCGGACACCCCGGGCCAGCAGACTTCCAAAGCCGCAGAGGGGCACCGTGGCTCCGGCCCCGGCAAGCTCCCGCAGGGGCGCAAAGAGTCCGATCCCCTCCAGAAGGACGCCCGTCACCACATAGCCGGTGAGGATGCGGGCCGGGGTGAGCTTGGTGAAATCCAGCAGCAGCTGACCGACGGCGCAGATGGCACCGCCGATAAGAAAGGCGAAGAGAAAATTCATAAAAACCTCGCAGATTACGCCACAATGTGGACGAGATGGGCAATGGAGGGGATGCTTTCTCCCTGAAAGGAACTGGTGGGGGACATGAGAGCACCGGTGGCGACAAAAAGCACGTTTTGCAGCCGGCCGGCACACATTTCGGGCAGAATATGGGTGCAAAGCACCGCCGCGCCGCATCCGCAGCCCGAGCCCCCCATGCAGACGTCCCGATCTTCGGCGGAGAAAATGAGCGTTCCGCAGTCGCACAGAAGATCTCCGGCGGGATAGCCTTCCCGCAGCAGAAGCTCTGCCAGCAGATCCCGGCCGAGACGGCCGAGATCCCCGGTGAAAATGGCATCGTAGTCCTCGGGGCGGGTGGAGGTGTCCCGGAAGAAGGAGAGCAGCGTTTCACAGGCGGCGGGTGCCATGGCCGCGCCCATATTGTTGATGTCGGATACGTTGAAATCCTGAACGACGCCGACGTTTGCCGCGACGATCCCGGGCCCCGGCCGTCCGGCTTCCAGAACCGCCGCACCGGAGGCGGTCACCGTCCACTGTGCCGAGGGCGGGCGCACGCTGCCGTACTCCAACGGGAAGCGGTACTGACGCTCTGCGGCGCAGAAATGGGAGGAGGTCACACACAGGGCGCGCCGCCCAAAGCCTCCGTCCAGAAGACAGGCGGCAAGAATGAGACTTTCCGCCATGGTGGAGCAGGCACCGTACAGCCCAAGGAAGGGGGCGGTGTGAGACCGGGCGGCGAAGGCGGAGGCGATACACTGGTTGAGAAGATCTCCCGCAAGGATGAAATCCACCGCCGCGCGGCTGACCTGTGCCCGCCCAAGCGCAGCGTTTGCTGCAAGATCCTGCATGCGCATCTCTGCCTTTTCCCAACTTGCCTCCCCGAAAAAATCATCAGAGCTGGTGGCAATAAAAGCATTGGAAAAAGGACCTCGCATCTCCCGCTTGCCACCAACCGCCGCAAAACCGGCGATGGGGATGGGACGGGAAAAAGCGAGGGTATTTCCTCGGGGGCGGCGGGGAAGAGGAATGTTTTCTGACATGACGGTACCTCGTTTTTTGTGTTCTGTGTCCGTATCTTTCCCGAAAACAGACGGAACATGCAAAAAGCCTGCGGGGCAGACGGAAAAGTTGCCGTCACTCCCGCAGGCAAGCTCGTTTGACCGCGTTTTGCAAAACAAAACCTATGCTGGTTGTAATGTGCGACAAAGTTGTTCTCAAAGCAAGCAAATTTCCGCTGTCATTTTTCTGCAGATATGGTATAATGAAAAAAACGGCAAGGAGAGATCATGCATGAGACGGGAAGAAATCAATATCCGCGATCCTTTTATCCTTCCTTTTGAGGGAAAATATTATATGTACGGTACCCGCGTGGGAAATCCCAAGCTGGAGGGCGGCGCCTGGGGCGAGCAGAAGGGCTTTGATGTGTATATCAGCGATGACCTTGTCAACTGGAGCGAGCCAAAATGCGTCTTTTCCGGCGGAAACGGCTTCTGGGGCACCCAGGATTTCTGGGCGCCGGAGGTGCATCTCTGGCGCGGCGCTTTCTACATGTTTGCCTCCTTCAAGGCAGAGGGGCGCTGCCGCGGAACCCATATCCTCCGGGCGGAAAGTCCCGAAGGCCCCTTCCTTCCGATGACGGGAGACCCTGCCACTCCTTTGGACTGGGAGTGCCTGGACGGCACCTTTTACGTGGACCGTGCGGGCAAGCCCCACATCGTCTTCTGTCACGAATGGCTGCAGGTCAGGGACGGCACCGTCTGCGAGGCGGAGCTTTCTGAGGATCTTTCCCGGGCGGTGACGGAGCCCCGTATGCTTTGGAAGGGCTCCGACTACAAGGGCGCGAAAAAAGCCGGTATCGCAGACGCGACCTTTGTCACCGACGGCCCCTTCCTTTACCGCACGGAGAAGGGAGAACTTCTGTCCATCTGGTCCAGCTTCAGCCGCGAGGGCTATGAGGAGCTCATCGCCCGCTCCGACAACGGCGAGCTGGACGGAAACTGGAGCGTGGATGAGCAGCCGCTCGCCGGAGGTAACGGCGGCCACGGCATGATCTTCCGCGACTTTAACGGGGAGCTTCATTTTGTTATGCATCAGCCGAACACCTCCACCAAGGAACGGCCGGTCATTCTGCGGCTCGCGGAGACAGAAAAGGGACTCTATTTAGAAAAATGAGGAGAAAAACATGCTGAATACTGAACATATCTGCTGTGAGCTTTGCGTTGTCGGCGGCGGGATCGCCGGCATGCTTGCGGCCATCTCCGCCGCCCGCGAGGGCGCGAAGGTGGTGCTGATGCATGAGCGTCCCGTTCTCGGCGGAAATGCATCCTCCGAGATCCGCATGTGGGTGTGCGGCGCCGCAGGGGAATATAACCGCGAAACGGGAATCCTTGAGGAGATCGCGCTGGAAAACTACCGCCGCAATCCGACCAAGAATTATCATATCTGGGACACCGTTCTCTACGAATTTGTGCGCCGGGAGGAGAATATCACCCTGCTGCTCAACTGCACCTGTATGGATGCAGACTGCGAGGAGGGATGCTTTGCCCACGGTCGTGAACGCCGCATCCGCTCCGTCCGCGGCTATCAGATGACCACCCAGCGTTTTTATGAGGTGGAGGCAAAATTCTTCTGCGACAGCTCCGGCGACTCCATCCTTGCGCCCCTCTGCGGCGCAAACTTCCGTCTTGGACGGGAGGCTGCGGCAGAATTCGGCGAGGAGAGCACCACGGTGGAGGCCGACGACATGACCATGGGCATGTCCTGCCTCATTCAGGGTCGCGAAACGGAGAAGCCGGTGAGCTTTACCGCCCCCGACTGGACCCGCTTTCTCACCCCGGAGGAGGTACAGAACCGCCGCCCGAATATGCAGAGCACGGCGGAAAATTTCTGGTATCTGGAGCTGGGCGGCGACCGGGATACCATCGGCGATACCGAGACCCTCAGGGACGAACTGGTGCCCCTTGCCCTCGGCATGTGGGACTTTGTCAAAAATTCCGGACAGTATCCGGCGGATAACTGGGAACTGGATTTCCTCGGCTTTCTGCCCGGCAAGCGAGAGAGCCGCCGGATGTGCGGCGAATATATGATCACCCAGCGCGACATCTCCGACGGACGGGTGTTTCCCGATGAGGTGGCCTACGGCGGCTGGCCGCTGGATGACCATTATCCCGGCGGCTTCTACCACCGCGGCCGTGCCAACACCAATATTGCCACCCCGGCACCCTATTCCATTCCCTATCGTGCGCTGTATTCGGAAAATGTGGACAATCTCTTTTTCGCCGGCCGCAATATCAGCATGACGCATACCGCCATGAGCTCCATCCGCGTCATGGCCACCTGCGGACTGCTGGGTGAGGCTGTGGGACGCGCCGCAGCCATCGCGGCCCGGGAGAATGTCGCGCCTCACGATGTGTATCTGTCGCATATGGATGAGCTGCAGGAAAGCCTGCTGCGGGGCGACTGCTTCCTGCCCTCCCGACGCCGTCCGGTGGGCAAGACCTGCCTTGACGCGATGCTTTCCGGCGGCGAGGATTGCCTTCGCAACGGCGAGGACCGTCCCCATCGCATCTACGGCACCGACAGAGATGCGGCGACCTGCTTTGTGCCTGCGGGCAGTGAGATCGGCTATTCCTTCCCGGAGACCCGGGTGATGCGTGTGCATCTTACCTTCGACAGTGATCTGGAGCGTGAGACCCTGCCCGGCTCCGACTGCGAGCGCAAGCACACCATGCGGGCAAACGTGCCTCTCGATGCGCCGGTAATGCACGTGCCGGATACCCTCTGCCGTGCCTTCCGGCTGGAGGGAGAGCGTGCGGGAGAGCGCCGCACCATCCTTGAGACCGCGGAAAATTGCCGCCGTGCCTGGGATGTTCCCGTGGGCGAAAGCTTTGACCGCCTCATCCTTACCCCCCTCTCCACCTGGGGCGGCGGAGAGAGCGTGCCGCTGATCTCCTTTGATTTTGAATAAGTGCAGGAAAGCCTCTTTTTCAAAAAAGAGGCTTTCCTTTTTTGAAAAAACACGGATTGCTCTTGACTCTCCTCATGGGGGAGAGTGTAGAATCTGAAATGTGAGGGGAGGCGCAGAGGATGCTGAAGATCGGCGAATTTTCAAAACTGACAAAGGTTACCGTGAAGACTCTGCGGCACTATGACAGGATCGGACTGTTGAAGCCGGTGTTTGTGGATGCGGATTCCGGATATCGGTTTTATGACGAGGGACAGGCCGAACAGGCGGCTAAAATTCTGAAACTGCGGGAGATCGGGCTTTCTACGGCGGATATTCGCATACTGCTGCAGGAACCCGGACGGGAGCGGGAGATCCTCTCTGCCCGGGCGGCGGAGATCGGACAGGAGTTTGTCCGGGCAGAACAGCAGCTTGGCAGTATAGAAGATATGCTGTCCCGACGCGAACTGCCAACATGGCAGCCGAAGCTGCGGAGCATTTCCGGCTGCACTGCCTTTTGCTGCCGGGGATATATTTCCTCCATGGCGCAGCTGCGGAGCTTTATTACCGCCGGCATCCGGGAATTCCGGTTCAAATATCCGGAAATCGGCTACGCGGATGAGGACTATTGCTGCGTGATCTATCCCGATGACGGGTTCCGGAGTGAAAATATCTTTGTGGAGTATATCCAGTCGGTGATCCGTGCGGGCGAGGACGGGGATATCATCAAGTTTCGCGAGGTCGAACCGGTTATGGCGGTCTGCGTGGAGCATAGGGGAAATTACGAAGGTCTGCGCGGTGCGTATGCCTGCGCGCTGCGTTTTGCCGCAGAGCAGGGCCTGGAGGTCTGCGGAAATGCGCGGGAGCGGTATATCGACGGTTATTGGAACCGGGAAAACGAGGCGGACTGGCTGACGGAGATCCAGCTCCCGGTACGAAAGCGAAAGGAAGGTGAAAGAACGTGATCTGGGGACTTCTGCTCGCGGTATCCGTGATTCTCAGCGTAGGAAAAAGCATGATCTATGACCGGTTTGCCAAAATGATGCGGCCGGGGGCAAGGGAAATATTCCGCTTTAATGCGGCCTGCTACGGGACGGCTGCCCTGGCAGCTTTGTGCATGGGGCCGGGATCTCACGTTTCCGCAGTCACGGTGGGAACGGCGATCTGGTATGCGCTGTGCGTGTTTACCTTTCAGGCAATGTCCGTCGCGGCCATGCGGAGCGGCTCTATGGCGCTGGTTACTCTCTTTGGCCTGTACGGTATGATCATCCCGTCTCTTGCGGGGCCGGTATTCTGGAAGGAGCCTTTCGGTGTCGGCCAGGCGGCGGGAATGGTGCTGATGCTCTTGTCCGTGGGGCTGATCTCCGGAGGGAAGGGGAAGCTGCAGCTCTCCGTGCGCTGGGGATTGATGGCGTTTCTGTGCTTTCTCGGGTCCGGCTTTGCCGGTATTGCGGAAAAAGTGCATCAGAGTACGGAGGCGCGGGGAGAAAAAACGATGTTTCTTTTTGCCGCTTTTCTTGCAATGTTCATCCTGTCGCTTGCGGGTCTGCTCATATGCCGCAGAGGAGAAAAACAAAAGGCGGAACTGCGGAAAACCGCGGTGCTGGGCGGCGCGTCCGGCCTGATCGTTGCCGTGTTTTCTCTGGTCAATATCACCCTTGCAGGCAATCTTGACAGCCTCATCTATTATCCGGTAGCCAACGGCGGAAGCTTGCTTCTTACGGTGGCGGCTTCGGTGCTGATCCTGCGGGAGAAACCTTCCGGCAGACAGACCGCCGGATTTCTGGCGGGACTCGCAGCCATACTTTTGCTG
>JAFYLV010000013.1 GCA_017556885.1 Clostridia bacterium
AAGGTGTAGGGTATTTGTGCTTATGCGATTCTCAGAGGACCTAATCTCCTCAGGTGAAGTAGCGAGTTCCCTTTGTCTGCGAGCGATTTCAATTCTCTCGCTAAGAGTTGCTTTCATTACTTTTTTGGTTTCTTTGTAAAGCAACTGAACAAAGAGCAATTCATCAATCTGTTGTTTGGTTTTCTTAAAGATTATGCCGTTATCTTCAGAACCTTCTTCCACCCAGTTGAAGACATCATGGTAGATTTTATTAATAGTGTACTCGGATTGTGTGTAGTCATGGTTAAACAGAGCTTTTTTCTTGTCTTTCGCGGTGTGTGGTTTTTGCAGAAAAGAGGCATATACAAGCTGCGCTAATTCTTCATTAGTTGTTTTGCGATGAACGATACCTTTATTGAAAGTTGAAGGGAGTTGAGAGCCCCTGCGTATTTCCACATAAATCTGGGGATAATCATCGTTAAGCAACCATTCGTTTAGATATCGCTGTTCTTTTCTGTTAGCAACAATGTCACGGGAAGTGATGGGGGTTTGTGTATTGTTGTAGATTGCAATATCTTGCCGCATTTGTTCATCCGGTACTTTTAGCAATCTTGCTAGCACAGACACTTTTTTCAAATTTGCGATTTTTCCCACATCGCGTTCGTTTTTAGCCAGTTTCAAGAAGAGGCCAAGTGCGCTTGTTGTTTGAGCGCCATTGACAATAGAGAAATCATTCAATTCAACAGTGTGGGAGGACTTCTTTACGATGTCTCTCGCAATTATCGTAATGCCATTATTGTAATACCAAAAGTTTTCCGGACAATCAGTAATTGTTTGGCTCATTGCTAAAAAAGGCTTGCTGCTGGGGGTTATGAGTGATTCTCGCAAGTTACTACCAAATAGCAAATTGCGTCCTGCATCCATGCTGTAGTAAGTATTGCATAGAGTCGCCAAGTCATAACCGTTAATGCTACAAACAATGGCACCGCGCTGGGCCTCGATATTATCGTGGGTCATACTTGTGTCGATGTTTACTACATCCTTATCGACATAAACACTCTTGTTTTTGTAGATTACATCGAGTGCTTTTAAGGTGATAACCTTTTCATTTTCGTTGGAACCTGCGAAGTCATCCTGAGAACCAAGGTGAACAACGTAATAAGTACATTGCTTTTTGTTCGTTTTGTCCAAGTTGGATTTCGACAAGATTTCTTTACAACTGCTACTTGCAATGGAAGATGGATTCTTACAGTAGTCCTCGATGGTACGTTCCATCTTAACAATGCAATCTTTGAGCTCTGTTTCGCTAAGCTCAGCACACTTAACCTGTATTACATCGAATGAGGATTCGTCTCCATCATCGTGTTGATAAAAAATATCAATTGCATTGTCTGGCGGGGCGATGATATACTTGCTGAACTCAGCAGCGTGTTCCTTGGTGAATTCCGGCAGATACTTGCCGTACATCACTTTTAGAACCGCCAACTCAAATGCATCGTTTGGTTGGTTGTTTCGCACAATGGGGTTAAAGCTAGGCAACCCTTTGAACTCTTCATAGTATTGCTCTTGAAGCTCTAGTAGTGTTTTCATGTTGTTTTCCTCACCATTGTCATGCCTTTGTCTGTGTAATCAATTATAGCTTGTGTAATAGTTTGAAACAATAGAATTGAGATAAATAGGGGGGGGCTATGTTTTGCTGCCCATCCCATGATACTCCCGCAGCGCTTCGCAGATGCTAAGAGGCACGGCGAGGCTGCCGCGGCCCGTGCCGAGGGCAATGTCGGGCTTGGGGCCGCCGTGGTAGTCGCTGCCGCCGCTTTGCAGCAGGCCGCAGGTTTGGGCAATGCGCTGCGCATCGGCTGTGGTGGCATCACTGTAGGTGGAATAAAGCGTTTCCATGGCGGCGAGACCGCAGGGCTTTGCAAGCTGAATAAAACGCACCATGTCGGCTTCGCCGAGGTTTAAAAAGGGATGTGCCAGCACGGGCACTGCCTGCACGGAGCGCAGAAAGTCCACCGCTTCCAGCGAGGGGATGCGCTTGGGCGGCACGTAGACGCCGTTCGTTTCGCTAAGCAGGCCGCGAAACGCCTCGCCGATGGTGGTGATATAGCCTTTTTGCAGCATGGCGCCGGCAATTACCGCGCGGTTTACCACGCCGTGGTGCTGCGCTTTTACTTCGTCGTAATCCAAAGGGTAGCCTGCTTCGCAGAGGCTTTTAATCAGCGCGCGGCTGCTTTGCTCTTTGCGGATGTTGATGGTGGCGAGGTAATCGGTAACCTGCGCCCAATAGGCGGGCTTTAAAAACAGGCCCACAATGTGCAGCTCCACGTTATTATACTCGGTGGAAATTTCCACACCGGGCACGGCGGTAACGGTGCTGCCTTCTGCTGCGGCGAGAAACTCCGGCAGGCCCGCCACGGTGTTGTGGTCGGTAAGGGCAAGGGCAGAAATGCCCGCGGCCTGTGCTTTTTGCAAAAGCTGCGTGGGAGAATCGGTGCCGTCGGAAAAATGAGAATGCGCGTGCAGATCGCAAATTTGCTGCATGGCGGGCCTCCTTTTTTCTTTTTGTTTATTATACCACAGATGCGCCGCGCTGCACCCAAAGCAAAAGAAAACCCCCGCTGAAAATCAGCGGGAGTTTTAAACAGAATGCGGGGGTGCGGTTTAGAATGCAGTCCAGCCGCCGTCAACGGGCAGGATCGCGCCGCTGATGTAGGAGGATTCGTCCGAAGCGAGGAAGAGGGCTGCGTTTGCAATATCGGTGGGCTGGCCGGGTGCGGGCGCGAGAGCCTGAACGGGCTTAACGCGCGCAAAGCCATCCATATTAGGCATGCCCATGGAGGTGGCGATTTCGGTCATGATGCCGCCGGGAGCAATGATGTTGCTACGGATGCCTTCCTTCATGTAGGTGTAAGCAACGTGCTTGGAGTAGACGTTTACAGCGGCCTTGGAAGCGCAGTATACGGCGCCTGCGGCCTGATGCATGGAACCGACGGAGGAAACGGTAATGATGTTGCCGCCGTTGCCCTGCTCGAGGAATACCTGGCAGGCTTTTCTCATGGAGCAGAGGGGTCCGTAGACGTTAATACCCATAACGTACTCGTATTTTTCGTCGGTCACGTCTGCCATGGCAGCCATGTCATCCATAACACCTGCGTTGTTTACGAGAACATCCAGCTTGCCGAACTCTTTAACGGCGAGATCGATCATTGCTTCGTTATCTTCTTTTTTGGAAACGTCACCGGTAAATACAACCAGTTTGCCGGGAGCATCCTTAAGCTCTTCCTGCAGGGCGGCGAGGCGCTCTGCGCGTCTTGCAACGGCAACAACGTTTGCACCTTCTTTAACAAACAGCTCTACAATGCTTTTGCCCATACCGGCGGATGCGCCGGTAACGACGACGGATTTGTTTTCAAGTCTCATGGGAGTAGTTTCCTTTCTGTTTTGTTGCGCATAAAAGCGTATGCGGTATGCAGCGCTTTCGCATAAGTCAAGAATAAAATAGCATATGAAAGAGTTGCGGTCAATAAAAATGGAGGGGGGACGTCGCTTTTGGGCATAAAAACAGGAAACCCCCGCCATCAAAAGCGGGGGTTTTTGTTAAAAGCCGTTTATTTGGGCTGGGGTGCAACCTCGATTACCAGATCGGTAAGCGGGAAGGAGC
>JAFYLV010000096.1 GCA_017556885.1 Clostridia bacterium
CCCTTTTGGGTCGCAGGATCGTCAAAGCGCTGGAGGAGGCCTATCCGGAGGCCGTCTGCAGCTTAAATTACAGCAAACCCTGGCAGCTGCTTTTCGCAACGCGCCTTGCTGCGCAGTGTACGGATGCCCGGGTCAATATGGTCACACCGGAACTGTATTCCCGTTATCCGACGGTCAAAGACCTTGCAGAGGCGGAACTTGCGGACGTCTGTGAGATCATCCGCTCCTGCGGCCTGTACCGCACCAAGGCAGAGCAGCTTATTGCCGGCGCACGGGTGCTGCTTACGGAATTTGGCGGCGAGGTACCACGGGAGATGGAAGATCTGCTGCGCATCCCCGGCATCGGCCGAAAGACGGCAAATCTCATCCGCGGCGACGTATACGGTTTGCCTGCCGTGGTGGCGGATACCCACTGCATCCGGCTGGCCGGACGGCTCGGGCTGACGAAACATAAGGATCCTACCCGGGTGGAGCGGGATCTTGCAGCTATTATTGACCCCGAAAAGCAGAACGATCTCTGCCACCGCTTTGTTATGCACGGCAGAGAGGTATGCACCGCCCGCGCCCCGGCCTGCGGCCGCTGTCCGCTGGCGGAATTCTGTCCCGCGGCAAAATGAAAAAGTTCCCCTTTTCCTGGCGGAAAGGGGAACTTTTTTTGCCTATGCTATTTTAACCTTTCATAAACATATTAGAAATTAATTAATGTAATTTTCTGCTTGCTTTGTGAACATCTCGTAGTACTTTCCTTTTAATCCCATCAATTCATCATGCGTGCCGATCTCTTTGATTGATCCGTTGTCAACCAGTACGATTCTGTCAGCTCCCCTGATGGTTGACAGGCGATGTGCAACAATGATCGTAGTAGAAAGATTGCTGCTGTCAAGGATGAGCTTTGTCATTTCATACTCTGCGAGGGGATCAAGGGCAGATGACGGCTCGTCCAAAAGAAGCAGACCAAATTCACCTGTAAACAACCTTGATATGCCGATCTTCTGAATTTCACCGCCGGATAACATAATTCCTTTTTCATTAAACTCTTTTGTTACTTCGGCAGATATATCAGCATCGTTTTTTCTCAAAACATTAGCTAACCCGACTTTGTCGATGATTTTTTGCAGTTGATTGTCAGTAGCTTCATTGTATAACATCATATTTTTGGCCAGCGATATGGCATAAACGTTCACATTTTGGAATGCTACACCGATTTTTCCGCGCAATTCCGTTATGTTATAGTCTTTTATATCTGTTCCGTTGATGCTTATGCGACCGCTTGTGGTGTTGTAAAATCTCAAAAGAAGTTTGACCAGGGTGGATTTTCCGGCACCGTTTTCTCCGACGATTGCAATCTTTTCACCGGGCTTTATGTGCAAGTTAAAGTCTTTTATAGCAAACAGCGCATTGGCATAGGAGAAGCATACATTTTGAAAGCTTACGGCATACGCACCGGAAGGTACGGGGAGCTTATGTTCAACATCTGTCTCTATATCCGACTTGACATCAAAAAATGCACGGATCCGTTTTGCATACATGCCGAGACGATTTGCATCTTTTACATAGTAAAACATTTCATTCAATGCATTTTTCAAAGATTCAACAGCCAGCATCATGGTCATATAAGAGCCTACTGTTGGGATGTCTCCGGTGAAAATGCCGTATGCAATATTTAAGATGACAAAGGTACGTGCAATGTAGAAGGTTAAGTCGGCGGATAGTGCAGAGGGGATCATCCTCCAGGCATATCGTTTTATGATGCTTATCTTTTGTCTGCTCGCTTCATCATAATCCTCTAACAGGTATTTCTTGATCCGCGTGCTTTTCAGATCCGCTGCATAATTGCTGGTATAGAAAATGCGGTGATGATAACCGAGCTTTCGATCATAGGGGACAATGTCCTCATCTTTCTTGACATCAAAATAATTCGTAATCATATGGAGTATATTTTCGATGACTGTGCCGATGATCGTCACGATTACCGCCAGCGGACTGAGTATGGCAATAATGGAGAGCATAGAAACGATCGTGATTACAGAGGATGACATGCGATTAACCAGATTCTGCGCTTTTTCTGCCTGCGCAGAATACTGACTGACCGCCCATGTGTAATTATCATAATATTCCGGATCGTCGATGTACTTATAATCGGTTTTTATTGCTTGCTTATAGGCATCCGCCTTCAGCCGGACATCAATCAAAGCAAGCATTTTGTTTTTGCAAAACATGTTGAAAATATTCTCATAAACCGGTTGAAACAGCAGGATAAGCTGCATTAGAATGACATAAAAAACTACGTCGCGAAAGGGTCTTCCGGTTTCAAGAAAATTAATGACAGTGCTCGGCAAATATACCCCCACCAGTTGAGCGACCGGAATAATAACAAGCCAAAACAGCAGGGACAAAAACACAAAAGTTTTTCCATAGTTCAGGTAGGGCTTATAGAGCCTGAATATATTTTTTACTGCTGTGATGATATGTTTCATACGAAGTCCTCGCTCTATAAAATGGATTTGATCAACCAAAATGCATTTTCGCTGTTTGTATAAGAAATTTGGTAAGCCTTAGACGTCCTTATAAGATTGCCAACATCTGCAAATATGTTATGCAAAATAGCCTGCGGTCAATGCGGCGATGCCGTAGGTGGCGAGGCCGGCAACGGTGGGGGAGGAGATCCAGGCGATGGCGATGCGGCGGAAAATGCCGAAATGTACCTGCCGGACACCGCGCGTGAGACCCGCGCCGATAACGGCACCGACGACGGCCTGGGAGGTGGATACGGGGATGCCCATCCACTTGCCCATGATGACGATGGTAAGAGACATAGCGAGGATGACAAGGAAGCCGTCGGTCTGGCTGATATCCGCGATGGAGGAGCCGACGGTCATCATTACACGCCGGGAGAAGGTAAGCACACCGATGGCAATGGCAATGCCGCCGATCGTGGCGGTAAGGCGCGCATCTCCCAGCAGGTTTGCGGAAACGCCGGTAGCGGAAAAATGGGTGTCATAATAAAGGGCGGTGACGTTTGCGGAGCTGTTGATACCGATACTGTAGGAGGCAAAAATGCCTGCAATGATATATCCGATGCGAACAAGCTTATCGTAGGCACCCAGAGAGGAAATGCGCTCATGCAGGAAGCGGTTGAAAAACCAGACGATCACAAAGGAGATGATGCCCGCGCCCAAGGGGTTAAGGATCCAGGTGGCGGCAAATTTGCCGATCTGCGGCAGATTGACGGCCAGGACCTCCGGATCGGAGTAGTTTGCGTGATAAAGTCCCCAGCCGATGATGGCACCGGTGATAGACTGGTTTGCGGAGACGGGGAACTTGAGGAAGCTCATGACGAAAACCGTCAGTCCGGCGCAGAGGAAGATGATGGCGGCCTTCAGCGCGGAGCGAAGCCGCAGGGTCTCGACTGTTCCGTCCGCAATGGCAGCTTCGGTTTCGGACAGAGATGCGGTAACGCGGTTGCTCTCCGCAAGTTCGGCCACTTTACCGATGTTGCCCGCACCGCCGAGAATGGCGCCGAGGATGCAGAAGATGGCAATGATGATGATTGCCGTACGGTATTTGACCACGCGGGTGGCCACCGCGGTGCCAAAGGCGTTGGCGGCATCGTTCGTGCCAAGCGACCAGCCCATAAACAGGCCGGGGATCAAAAGCAGATAAATCATGGCTTGTCCGAACTCACGCCTTTCTGGTGATAAGCATGATCTGGATCTTGTCGGCAATGTTTTCGATCACGTCGGAGATATCGCAGACGAGTTCCACGAACCGCGCGGTCTGCATCTTCTCGGCAAGACCGCAATCCGTGGCATAAAGACGCTCGTAGATATTCTTCTCGATGTCATCCACGCGGGATTCTTCGGCGCGGATGTCGTCAAGAATGCTGTGATCCTTGCCGAATTTGCCGATTTCGGAGAAGAGCATGCGGATGCTTTTCTCAAGCAGCACAAACTGCCCCTTGGTGATGGAAAGGATCTGCAGAACATCCTCACAGAAGGGCTCCGGCATGCGGAAACGCTGGACGGTGCTTTGCGCGGCATAGGTCTCGCACTTGTTTGCAATGCGGTCACAGCTTGTGGCGATATCAATCAGATCCTTGCGGGTAGCGGGCAGAAGATTTCCACCAAGGGAATCGATCAGGCGGCGAAGGGAGGCATCGGCAGCACTTTCTGCCTCGTAAACGGAATCGGAAAGCACGCGCAGTGCTTCAAAAGAGGTGTCTGCAACGGAGGCGGCCCGCAGAAAACTGTCGAAACGGACGAGGCAGGCATCAACATCCTTCAATTGCTCGGAAATGCGGATATCGGGGCGTTCGTTACGGTTTCTGGAAAACATAGGTCAAACTCCTTTATATATGCATATGTATTTTATAAAATCAAACCAAATATTTGCGGGAAAGACGCACGTGATAGGCTTCGCGGACGGCCTTTTCCACCAGCTCATCCACCGGAAGATTTGCTTCGCTTTCACGGGCGTAATCTTCGTCGGGACGGGTGCGGGGATGCTTCGGGGTGAAGACGGTGCAGCAGTCCTCATAGGGGAGAATGGAGGTCTCAAAGGTACCGATCTTGCGGGCAATGGCGGTGATCTCCGTCTTATCCATGCCGATGAGGGGACGGAAGACGGGCATATGACAGACCGAGTCGGAAACACACAGACCGTCCAGGGTCTGGCTGGCAACCTGACCGAGGCTCTCGCCGGTGATCAGTGCCTTACAGCCGCGGCTCTGCACCAGCCGCTCGGCGGTGCGCATCATCATGCGGCGGAAGATGAGGGTTGCCATATCCTCCGGACAAAGATCGCGGATGGCAAGCTGCTGCTCAGTAAAGGGGACTACCAGCATATCGATATCGGCATAGTCGGCGAGAATGGCGGCAAGCTCGCACACCTTTTCCTCCGCCTGCTCAGAGGTGTAGGGGGGGCTGGCAAAGTGTACGCAGGTGAGAGAAAGACCGCGCTTGGCCATCATGTAGCCGGCGACGGGGCTGTCAATGCCGCCGGAAAGCAGAAGCGCGGCGCGACCGCCGCATCCGGGAGGCAGACCGCCGGCGCCCTCAAATCGGCCGGCATGGATATAGGCACCGAAATCGCGAACCTCCACGTAAAGGGTAATGCCGGGCTCACGCACGTTGACCCGCAGATGGGGATCGGCGGAAAGCAGTTTTCCGCCAACATAGGCGCACAGCTCGGGGCTGGTCATGGGAAAACGCTTGTCCGAGCGTTTTGCCTCAACCTTGAAGGAGGGATAGGTCTGCAGGATGGGCAGGGCGTACTCCACGGCGAGCTTTGCAATGGCCTCGGGGTCCTTTTCGCACATGACGGCCCGGGAAAGGCTCGCGATACCAAAAAGACGGGAGCAGATCTCAAAGGCGCGCTCATTATCCTGAAATTCATCCGCGGGTTCCACGTAAACGGTGGACTGGGCGGAAGAAATACGGAAATCACCCACCGTGCGCAGACGGTGACGGAGCGCGGACATCAGCCGGGATTCAAAGGTGGAACGGTTGAGACCCTTCAGGGCGACCTCACCGTATTTGAGCAGAAAGAGTTCTTTCATATTGCCTCCGGAAATTTATCGGGTATGTACAAGACTTGCGACTGCGGCGCAGAGCGCCTCGCAGAGAAGATCGATCTCGGCCTCTGTGTTTGCCGAATCCAGGGAGATGCGCAGCGCGGAATCGATGCGGTCCGCCGGGATGCCCATGGCGGTAAGTACGGGACTTTTTTTCCCCTTGGCGCAGGCGCTTCCCGCAGAAAGGCAAATATCTTTTGCGGAGAGAAAGCGCAGCAGCACCTCGCTTTTATAGCCGGGCAGAAAAACGGTAAAGACATCGGGAACGCCCTGTACGCGCAAAAACTCCAGCCCGGGTACAGAGGCAAGACGTTCTTCCGCATACGTTCGCAGCGCGAGGATGCGTGTGCGGCGGGCGCCGAGATTTCGTGCACCTTCCTCCGCCGCCGCACCGAAGGCGGCGAGGGCATGCACGTTTTCCGTGCCGGAGCGCAGGCCGCCTTCCTGGCCGCCGCCGGTGACATGGGGGACGAGACGGACACCTTTTTTGATATACAGTGCACCGCAGCCCTTGAGGCCGTGGATCTTATGGGCGCTGAAAGACGCGAGGTCAATATGCGTTAAGGGGATGCGCTCCTTTAAAAAGGACTGAACCATATCACTGTGGAAGAGAACACCGGGATGCGCGACCTTGAGACGGCGGCCGATCTCCTCTACGGGCATGCGTGCGCCCGTCTCGTTGCAGACGGCC
>JAFYLV010000097.1 GCA_017556885.1 Clostridia bacterium
GAACAGCACCCACCAAGGCGATGCTGTTTGCATTCACATAGTCCAGCACATCTGAAAAAGTGCTTTCACTTTCAACCTCCGCACAAAGATACTCATATCCAGGAATTGTCCATTTTGTCCATCCATCTGGTGCGTTTGCGTCATCAGTACATTCAATTCCAGCAAGGTATAATCCCTTGCTGAAGTTTTCTTCCCAAGGTTTGAAGGAATGGGAGCAATCAGACATTGCACCCCAAATACCAACCAAATTGCCATTTTCATCTTTCTTGGCTAATGACTGGACTTCGTTGAAATGAGAATTTGCATCCTCCCACAATTTTTGAATAAAGCCTTGGCCATCCAAGGTTGAGCCTTCCTTACCAATTACTGAGAACGAAGATTTTATTTGTTTTTCGATTATCATATGGCACCTCGTCAAATTCTTATTTGTCATTCTGTTTTATCGCCAGTTTCGCCTTTGTATTACAAAGGCATCGGGCAAAGCCCATACCCCTTATTCCTCTGTGTATAATTCGTCGTAATACCAACGGATAGGGTTTTCGTAAATGTAATTCAATCGAGTTTCGTAATCCTTTATATTTCGTATCACGTGTTCAATAAAAGATTTTTGCCAAATAGGTTTACCAACCTTTTTTGTGATCGCTCCTTTGAACTGTTTCACCATACGTTCCACCGTAGGGGCGACCTGTGGTCGCCCGTATTCATCGGCAGAAATAACGACCATTATGTGTAGGTGATTCGGCATAATTACGTAAGAATACAACGATACCGCAGGATACGTTTGATTCCAACGCTCCAATTCGTCTAACACTATATTGCCTATATCGGATAATGGTAGATTTTGCGGGCGAACACAGTTCGCCCCTACGGAGTGCCAATCGAACACCTGTGGGTCAATCGATCCATTCCAAAAGTAATTCTTTCTGTTTTCCGTACAGATGGTTACAAAATATGCACCGGGAGAACTATAATCATAATTCTTGAGCCGTATATCTTTTCGTTTCGGCACTTCTTGTTCATGATCCATTTGCATCACCTACCCCATTATAACACAAATCGGCAGAGAAAACAAGTTCTCTGCCGAAATTTTGTGTCTGCCATTTCTCCGCTAAGAATGCACAGAGAAAGGTCTGCTTTTCTTTTTGGTGCGGTCGGGGGGACTGTTGAACGCAAACGGCGGCCTTCGCCCGCCTTATTGCACAAATCGCCCAAACTTTTTCCTTGCCGCTGCTTCCTTCTGCGATTTGTGGGGTTCTGCGTCGGCTACGGTCGGATCAAAAAAGAAAAAGCAGACCGTTCGGTCTGCTTTTATTTTTTGGTGCGGTCGGGGGGACTTGAACCCCCATGGTTACCCACACGCACCTCAAACGTGCGCGTCTGCCTGTTCCGCCACGACCGCATATGAAGCGCCTGTCTTGCAAGCGCATAGCATATTATAGCCGCTGGAGAGACATTTGTCAAGCCCTTTTTTCAGTTGTTTCAAAGAATTATCCGTCTTTTTCCGGAGTTGCCTCCACAATGCGGATCTTATCCGAGGAAAGTCCCGTCTCGGAGATGGCAACATCGGTGATCTTTGCCGTATCCAAAGCGCTGATATTGCCCGTTTTGGAGGTAACGATGACCGTTAGCCCGCCGTCCCCGATGTAGGCAAGGCAGTTGGTATACCCTTTGGAAAGCACGATACCCTCGATATTGCTCTCTTTGATGGAATTGCGGGCGATCTCCTGCACGGCAGCAGAGGCCTCGGCCTTGCCGGCCTCCGCTGCATCAGCAGACATCAGCGTATTCTCCAGGATGGCGATGGCCGCATCCCGCGCCTGCTGCCGGGCAAGACGCGCCCCTGTAAAATACTCCGCCAGCGCCTCCTGGGTCGCCGCATCAGCCACAGACCCGTTGACCAGCACGGAATCCCCGAGGTTTGCCACGCTCTCCCCCTCGAGAATGCTTCCGTCCACCGGCTCCATGCCGTCAAAGGCGTCGCGCTGATAGCTCCAGTTGAGATAGACGGCAATACACACCAGCAACACCGTGACCGCCGCCACCGCAGTTTTCTTCTTCATACCTGATTTCCTCCTGTATTTCAGCCTAATTTTAATACCGTAATTCTGTCACTGGACAGTCCCGTCACAGCCATGACCGCCTCCGTCACCGCAAGGCGGATCTCCGCCCGGTCCGCGCCCTCGCAGACCACCAGCGCCCCGCGCCATACCGGCGCAAACTCCGTTTCCGTCACCGGAACGGAATCGGATCCCGAATCCTGCATGGCAAGGGCGGAGGACTCCGAAAATTCCCGTCCGCCGTCGCTTTCCGTCTTTTCCTCCCGCTCGGTCTCCCGGGCAAAAACGCGGTCGGCATCCTGCTCCTCGGTCAGCATTACCCGCGCCTTTCCCACACCGGCAGTGTGGGAAAGCATCTCTTCGAGCCGCGCCTCGCAGTTCTCCGCAAATGCATTGCTCTGTTCCGCCGGTTTTGTTGCGGTCTCTTCCCTGCTCCGGGGAAGAAGCACCAGCAGCAGGCCCGCTGCGAGCAAAATCAGTGCGTATGTGTACTTTTTCGGCAGTGCACCGAGCGCGGCCTTCAGTTTTGCAAGCATTGGATATTCTCCTCCGGAAGCCCCAGTTCCGCCGCCATGGCGGCGACCAGCGCCGAGGGATCCTCCGCCTTTGTCCGCAGGGTCACCCATGTCACGCGGAAGCTGTCCCCGTCGGCGGCAAGCCCGACCTCGGCGGTGCAGGGAACGGATAGCTCCTCCGCCCTCGTCTCAATATATGCAGCGATCTGGTCACATAGTATCTCTTTTTGCATGCTTTTTTCCTCCTCTTCTTCTCCCTGGGAAAAGCTTTCCGCATAGGTCCGCAGCCGCCTAACGATCTCCTCCCCCCGCAGCCCCTGCAGGGGCGAGAGCACGCACACCGTCACCGCCGCGCCGATCCCCAGCGCCAGCACCCGCCGTCCCGTCCCCTCCGGAACGAGCAGCAGCAGTGCCGCGCCGACAAAGGCCGCAGCCGCAGCCCCGCGAAAGATGTCCCACAGCAAAAGGTCTCCCCTCCTCTCAGACAAAGCTTAAAAATCCCGCAATGACCCCGATAAGCTGCGCCGCCGTTGCCGCCGCAAGTATGGCAAGATACATCCCCGTCGTTTCCGCCGCCGTATCCGCAACGCCCGTCACCGCACCGGGGGAAATCGCGGTGCACACCGCCGCCGTCAGCCGGAAGGCCGCGTACCATGCGCCAAGCCGTAACAGCGGCAGCAGCGCCGTGGCAATGAGCACCAGCACCCCCGCCACACCAATGGAATTCCGTACCGCCGCCGCGCCAGCAAAAATGGCCTCGCAGGCCTCCGTCAGCGCGCCGCCGATGATGGGAACCGCCGCGGCAACACCGCCCTTGACGCCCCGCTTCAAAAGACTGTCCCCCGCCGCGCCCACAACACCGGAGATGGTGATAAAGGCCGCATACAACGTCAGGCCAAGGCGCAGGCCGGTGGTCATGATCCCCCGAAGGCTTACCGCCGCCCGCCCAAGTCCCGGTGACTCCATACAGACGGACACCGTCCGGCAGAGGGCATACAGTCCGCAGAAGGGAAGAAACACCCGCCCGGCAAGCTCCGAAAAAAGCCCTGTGGCAAAGACCGCCGCCGCCTTTTTAGCCGCCGCGGCTGCCGGTGATCCCGCCGCCACGGCCGCCGCCGTATAAACGGTGGTAAAGATCTCCGAAAAGGCGGTCATATCCCGGATGGCGCGCTCCGCCTGGGCAAAAACCGATTCTGTCCCCCCCGCAGCCATCAGGAACACCGCCGCACCGCCGGCAGCCTCTGTCGCCCGGCGGAGCACCGGACTCTGTACCGCAGACTCCAGCGCACACACCATCCCGCAAATTATGGCTGCACAGAGGATGCGCCGCAGAAGCGAAAACAGATCCTCCGCCCCAAGCTCTCCCGCCGCATTCTCAAGAATACCCCACAGTCCGTCCGAGAGGTTCCCTTCCGTATCCACCCCCGAAAGCAGTTCTCTTGCCGAATCGGGCACGGCATCCGAAAGAACCTCCCCAGGTGCCGCAAGGCAAGGACAGAGAAAAAGGGTAACCACAACCATTACCGCCGCAAAATACCGAAGACCTCTCATGTTCCCATCGCCCCCAGCAGTTCTGCAAGCAACCGGAATACCGGCAGCGCCGCGGCAAAGGCCAGCACGCCGCCGAGAAGCTCCAGCTTCACCGCCATTGCCCCCTCCGAAGCATCCCGGCAGAGTTCCGCCCCCATTCGGGAAAGAATGGCAATGCCCGCCGCCCGCAGCAGGGGCGGAAAGACCTCCGCCGCCGCACCGGACGGCAGTATATCCTCAAAAAATTCCGTGATCTCCGCGAGTGCAGGCAGTGCGGCAAGAAAAAGCGCCGCCGCTCCTGCAGCTCCGAGCACCAGCGCGATCTCCGGATTGCTCCGCCGAAGCAGCAGCACCAGCGCCGAAACGATGAGCGCCGCAGCCACTGCCGCCGTCATCCGTTCCATCGCGCTTACAGCCCAAAGGTCCTGCGGATCGTCTCAAAGAGGCTTCCGATCTGACCGATAAGCATGGAAAAAACCACCAAAAGACCCGCAATGGTCACCAGCAGCGCCTGCTCCTCCCGTCCCGATCGGGCCAGCAGCATATTCAGCACCGCCACCAGTATACCCACCGCCGCGATGCGAAAAATGAGATCCACCTGCATTTCATCACTTCCTTTCTATATGAGCAGCGCCGCCACGGCCCCCGCAGCAAATCCCCCAAAACGCAGTATCTTTGCATACCTCTGCCGGTTTTCTTCAGCTGCCGCCACTCTGTGGGCAAGCTCCCGTTCCGCCGCCAAAAGCCTGCGGAGCTGGTCCTCCAGCCCGTACTGTCCAAGCCCCTCCCCAAGAAGGAGCAGCGCCTGCACGTCCGCCTCACAAAGACGGTATTTCTCCCGCGCCGTCTCTGCGGCGGTCCGCCAGGACACTTCTCGCATACCGGTCTCCCCCTCCGCCACAAGACGAAAGAAGAATCCCGACGCCGCGTCCCCAGACAGGCGCTCAAGCAGTACCGGCAGCGGTGTGCCGAGATCGCCGATCTCTCCCCGCATATATCCGGCAGCGCGTTCCATAGCCGCAAGAAACCGGTGACGGGCGCGAAGCTCTCCCGCCGCAAAAAGTCCGCCCACCGTACCGCCGAGCATTAACAGCATGCGGCCGATGACCTGCGCCGTCACGGGAGCAGCTCCGACGCGGGCAGGAACACCGGTTTTCGATCCGCTCCGATGAACACCGCCTGTTCAAAAACTCCCGCCGTTATAAGCCCACGATACAACGGTCTTCTATGCAGATCCTCCGGTGAAAAGGCATGCGCCGTGGCAAGGATGGCCACGCCGGTAAAGGCCGCCTGCGACACGGCTTCGGCATCCGCCGGGCCGGTGATCTCATCCACCGCCACAGCCCTGGGCGTCATGCAGCGCAAAAGCCGCCATACCGCCTCTGCTTTGGGGCAGCCCGTCATCACGTCGGTCAGCGGCCCAAGCGGAAAGGCGGCCTCGCCTCTGAAGCAGCCTGCAATCTCTCCCCGCTCATCCGCCACCGCGATGCGCACCCCTGCCTCGGAAAGCTGGCGGACGAGATCTCGCAAAAGGGTGGTCTTCCCCCGCCCGGGAGGAGATAGAATGAGGGTGCCTTTCACCCGTTCTCCTTCCCACATCTGTTCGATGAGTCCGTCCGCCGCGCCGGGAACCGCACGGGCGATACGAAGACACAGGCTCGCGATTTCCCGGAAGCCCGCCACCTCGCCGCCCCGCAATACCGCGCGGCCGCAGATACCCAGCCTGTGTCCTCCGGGCGCGGAAAGAAAGCCCTCCCGCAGCTCATCCTCCACCGCATAGGCCGACCCGCCGGAGCAAAGTTCCATGCACTGCAGAAGATCCCGCTCTGTCACCGGCGGCGCGGCCAGGAAGCGTTCCTTTCCTTCGATGCAGACCGCCGGAGCCTTTCCCCGCCGCAGGCGGATCTCCTCCGCCCGGGCGCGTTCATTCGCAGAAAGCTGCGCGCACTCTCCCCGCAGCCCGGGGCCCAAAAGCCGTATGGCACTTTCATACGGATCCATGCCTGTCCCTCCCTTCGTTTTCTTATCTATATGGCCTGTCCCCGAAAAATAGAACAGAGCCGGCAAAGGTTTCCCCTCACCGGCTCCGGCTGTATTTCCTTATTCGAGCATCAGCAGCTCATAGGTCGTTCCGCTCTCGCTTCCCGCAAGGGAAAGCACGTCCGCCCGCAGGGGAAAGTGCATCCCCTCCCCCGCCGGCAGCGAGGCAGCATTGGCCGCCCCGGCGGGAATCCCGTCCCGCCCCTTATCTTTGAAATAGATGGTATTGGACGGGTGCGTGTTGCGCAGCATAAAGGCCGCAAGTCCAAGCTTGTGCTCACAGCCCCGCTTGCCGCACACACCGTGGATCACTCCTTTGATCCGCATGGCTTCTTTCATATTCGTTTTTCTTTTAGTTGTTGTTGGAGAAAACGATGGGACGGGCATCACCCCAGCCCACCGCATAATCGATATAACCGACGTAGCGGTCAATAAGAGGATTGTCCAGCTCCGCCTGCAGGACTTCGGGGCGGTTGTTGTAAACCACACAGAAGATCTCCTTGAGCAGAGTACGGTCGCAGACCGCCCACTGCTCGCCGGTGAAGCCGGCATCACCGCCGCCAATGACCATGTAGCTCATGTCGGCCACAGGGTTAGCATCGTTGAGAGAACCGCCAGGCAGACGCTCGGGGGTAAGCTTTGCATGCTCGCCAAAGAACTGCTTTGCCTTACCCTCCAGTTCGGGAGAGATGAGGCAAAGATCCATGTTGCACAGGAAGGGCAGTCCGTCGGGGGTCACAAAGCGGTTTGCCATGGACTGCGCCTCGGTAATGGCCTCCACAGAGAAGCTCTTGGCGAGAAGGTTGGAGAAGGTACCTGCCTCGGTATCCACCTCGTAGGCGGTGTCGCTGCCGCCCTTGGAGGCAACGGGATGGTCGGTGGCAGCCCAGGTCTTGCCGTCGCCGCCCACCATGCCGTTAAAGGCACCGCCAAGGGTGCGAATGATCTTCATATAGACGCTCATCGCACCGCCGTAGCCCAGCCGCTGGCCGACCTTGCGGGTCTCACCGAGCAGATCGTTCTTGGCCTGCTTGCGGTGGATATCCACGGTCATGTTGAACTGCTCGGGAGAGATGACGGTGGCAAAGCCGCGTCTCTGACGGCTGATGTTGAGATCGGTGCCATCATAGGGCAGATACTCGCCGTAACCGCCAAGCCCCTCCAGAATGTAGCTTGCGCTGTTGGTGTCGCTCTCGCTGACGATGGTGCGCATCTTCTTCATGCGCTGGTCGTAGGCATAGTCAAAGGCCTTGCCTACAAAGCTGTAGTTATCCGTCTTCCAATCCGACATAATTTTTTCCTCCTTATCGGTCGCTTACCGCCAGGCAATGCCGGCGTGCAAGCGTAAAAATCCGCCGCCGTGCGGCGTCTCCTCCGATGATGCGAAGGGAAAGGTCACAGGTTTCCAAGAGATTCAGGACACTGCCCGTCTCATCCAGCACACCGCCGGAAAAGAGAACCGGAGGCAGTATGGCAAAGCGGTCGCCTTTAGCGGGCATACCCAGCATACCCGTCACCGTGAGGCTTTTTTCCGTCCCGCAGCTATCCGCGATTTGAAAGGCAGTTCCAACCGAAGCGATCATCTCACTGTCCTCTGCCTTTGCCGTCAGCACCGCATACCCGCCGGCAAAGGCTCCGTCGGCAAAACCGCCGGAAAATCCTTCGCCAAGCCATATGCAGCCGGCATCTCCGCCCCGGGCGACCGCCTCCGGTGCCGGGCTCTCGCAGACCGCCATGGGGGAATCGTACACCAGAATGTGGGTGCCCGTAGCCCGCGGATCCAGTATGTCGCGCTGTCCGGTGTGATCCTCCCCCGCAACGCCGAGAATGCATCCGCACTCGGCTCGTTCGGCGGGAACCACCCGTCCCTGCCGCAGGCACACGACCTGTCCCGCCATTACCCGTTGTGCCGGATCGATGGGATACTCCGCCATGCTCCGCAGCTGACTTCCGCATTTGTCATAGCACACCTTCATGTGCCCTGCCCCCTCTCTATCTCCGCTTCTCTTTCCATTCGCCGGGTGTCATGGCAAGCTCCGGCCACCGGCGGTTCCAGTCCGCCAGGTTATCTCTTTCCTTCTGGGACAGGCCGGCGCCGGCATTGCCCGCGGCACTTTCCCCGCCAATACTGCGTTCCGCCTTCTGCTCCCGTCGAAGCAGCTGCAAAAACTCTCTGGCCAAAGCCTCCATGTCTCCCCTCGCCTCTTCTTTTTTCTCCGCATCATCCGTCTCGGCCGATGCAGGAACGGGCTGCGGCGCCTGCGCGCTCTCCCCGATTTCATGACTTTCCGAAGGGGCAGGTGCCGTTTCCGTTTCAAGCTGCGTTTCCTTCTCAGGCTCCGCGACCTCCGTGGTTTCCATCATGTTTTCGTCCATTATATGACTCCTCCCGACGGCTGCACCGTCCATTTTTTCTCCCGCAGACCCTTCCGCGGGACGTATAGACAGTAACATGTTCCGCTTTTTCCGTCCTGCTGCAAAAAAAAGACCCTGCCTTTTTGCAAGGCAGGGTCTTTGGCTATATTCGGGATTATTTTTTATGTTCGGCAACGAATTCCGTGATCCGCCGCAAAGCCTCGGTGATATTTTCCACGCTTGCGGCATAGGAGAGGCGCACATAGCCCTCACCGCAGGCTCCGAAGGCATCTCCGGGCACCACAGCCACCCGTTTCTCATGCAGCAGCTTTTCCGCAAATTCCTCCGAGGTCATCCCAGTGGATCGGATGCAGGGGAAAACGTAGAACGCGCCCCGCGGCACGTAGCAGGAAAGTCCCGCGGCAATCAGCCCCTCGGTGATGAGACGCCGGCGTGCATCGTATTCATCCCGCATGCGGTCGATATCCCCATCACCGTTGCGCAGCGCCTCAATGGCGGCATACTGACTCTGGGTGGGGGCCGACATGATGGCAAACTGATGGATCTTGGTCATGGCGGCGATGATCTCGGGATGACCCGTGGCATAACCCATACGCCAGCCGGTCATGGCATAGGTCTTGGAGAAGCCGTTGACCACCACCGTCCGGTCATACATATCCGGCAAAGAAGCCACAGACACGTGTCCCTCACCGCCGTAGGTCAGCTCGCCGTAGATCTCGTCGGAGATGACCATCAGATCGTGCCGGCGGATGACCTCCGCAACGGCCTCCAATTCCGCCCGGCCCATGATAGCGCCGGTGGGATTGTTGGGATAGGAAAGGATGACCAGACGGGTCTTATCGGTGACTGCCGCCTCCAGTGCCTCCGGCGTCAGGGCAAAATCGTGCTCCATATCCGTGGAAACAGGAACGGGAACACCGCCCGCAAGGCGAACGATGGCATCGTAGCAGACAAAACAGGGCTCCGGGATGATCACCTCATCGCCGGGGCGGACAAGGGAACGTACGGCAAGGTCAATGGCCTCGCTGCCGCCAACGGTGACCACCACCTGCGTGGCAGGATCGTAACCAAGTCCAAAGCGGCGTTCCAGATACTTGCAGATCTCACGGCGCAGCTCGAGAAGGCCGGCATTGGCCGTATAGCAGGTGATGCCCTTTTCCAGCGAATAGATACCGGCATCGCAGATGTGCCAGGGCGTTACAAAGTCCGGCTCGCCGATGCCCAGGGAGATAACGTCCTTCATCTCCGAGACGATGTTGAAAAACCGGCGGATGCCCGAAGGCCGGATATCCAGCACGGTGGGGTTGATTCTTTCACGCATTTCCATAGTTTTATACGATCACATTCCGGTGGTCGGTTTCTCCCGCAGAGACAAACTCGACCCCCTGGTCCTTATATTTTTTCAGCACAAAGTGGGTGGCGGTGGCGGTAACGCCCTCCATGGGAGCAAGCTTGGTGGCCACAAACATGGCAACCTCCTTGAGGCTCTTGCCCTGAATGGTAACGGCGAGATCAAATCCGCCGGACATCAGGTAAACGCTGGTCACCTCGGGCCAGCGATAGATGTGGGAGGCAATGCGGTCAAAGCCCTCGCCGCGCTGGGGCTGAAGCTTGACTTCGATAAAAGCGGTCACGGCCTCCAGATCGGTCTTGTCCCAGTCGATCATCGTGCGATAGCCGAGAATGGTGTGGTTCTGCTCACATTCGTGAATGGTTGCTTCCGCCTCTGTCAGAGGGATATCTGCCATCTGGGCAAGCTGTGCCACCGTCAGGCGTGGATTTTCTTCCAAAAGCTTCAGAAGGGCGATCTTATTATCCATAGCTTTTCTCCTTTTATCGGGTCAGGGTCTCTGCGGCGCTTGCGGCGGCCTCGCAGCGGCGGTTGACAGTCTCCGCGTCGGGCCCCTGGACCAGAGCATACACCTTCATCTTCGGTTCGGTACCGGAGGGGCGCACCGCAAGGCGCACACCGTCAGACAGACGGAAGATCAGCACATCGGATCCGACAACTTCCGTCTCACCGATAACATTTCCGTCAGCAGCGGTAACCTTGCCGGACAAATAGTCCTCGCAGGCCAGCACGTCAAAGTCGCCCAGAGTCTTGGGAGGCTGCGCATGCAGGTCCTTCATAATGCGCTGCATCTTCTCAAAGCCGTCAACACCTGCCATACGGATATTAACGGTTTTTTCTGCAAAGTAGCCATACTTTTCATAGGCTGCCTGCATGGCATCATAGAGGGTCTTTCCGCGGTTGGACCAGTAGGCCGCCATTTCCGCGATGAGCATGGATGCGCAGACAGCATCCTTGTCCCGGGCATGATGACCGCAGAGATAGCCGTAGGACTCCTCAAAGCCGAGAAGATACTCATATCCCTCCGCCGCGAGATCGGCGATACGGCCGGCGATAAACTTAAAGCCGGTGAAGCACTCGGCGCAGCGCACGCCGTTATACTCGGCAACGGCACGGGTCATATCGGTGGTAACGATGCTCTTGACCACGGCAGCCTTTTCCGGCAGCGTGCCAAGATCCTTGTGGGCGGCGATGATGTAATCCAGCAGCAGCACGCCCACCTGGTTGCCCGTCAGCGTCACGTAATTTCCGGCAGCATCGCGAATAACGATGCCCACGCGGTCGGCATCGGGGTCGGTGCCGATGATGAGATCAACGTTCTCCTTTGCCGCAAGGGCGATGGCATCGGTAAAGCCTTCCTTGTTCTCGGGATTGGGGCTCACAACGGTGGGAAAATCTCCATCGGGCACCATCTGGCGGGGCTCGCAGATGATGTGCTTGAAGCCAAGGCGGGAGAGGATCTCCGGCACCAGCTTATAACCCGTGCCGTGGAAGGGAGTGTAAACGATCTTGAGATCGTCCGCCGCCTTCTTGACCTCTGCGGGGTAAACGGAGAGGGAAAGCACTCTCTCCAGGAACTCCTCGTCGGTCTCACGGCCGAGAATGCGGATCTTTCCCTCTGCCACAGCGGCATCAAAGTCACAGGTCTTTGCGCCGGTAAAGATATCGATATTGCGGATGCGTGCCTCCACGGCATCGGCCTGCTCGGGTCCGATCTGCGCGCCCTCTTCCCAATATGCCTTGTAGCCGTTATACTCCTTGGGATTGTGGGAGGCAGTGATGTTGACACCGGCGATGCAGCCGTAACGGAGGATGGCAAAGCTGACCTCCGGGGTAGGACGCATAGCATCAAAGATGTACACGGAAATACCGTTTGCGGCAAGCACGGAGGCCGCCGTGCGGGCAAAGCTCTCGCTGTTGTGTCGGCAATCGTAGCCCACGGCCACGCCGCGCTTTGCGGCATCGCCGCCCTCGGCAAGAATGACCTCGGCCAGCGCCTGGGTCGCCTGGGCGACCACGAGGGTGTTCATCCGGTTGATACCGGCACCCATCACGCCGCGAAGTCCCGCCGTACCGAAGGAAAGGGGCATATAAAAACGGTCCTCGATCTCCTTCTCATCTCCGGCTATGGCAAGAAGCTCTGCCTTCATTTCGGGGCAAAGGCTCTCTGCGGCAAGCCACTTTTCATATTCAACGCGATACTGCTTCATGCTTATAATCTCCGTATACTAAAACCGAATTTCTTTTATTTTACGCCAAGCATGGCGGAAAGATTCTTATAGCTCGTGGCAAGGCACTCGAAGGGATCGGCGCCGTTGCAGTTGTCCTGCTCCACCGCAAAGTACTTGACGTTTGCATAGCGGCAGGCCTCAAGGATGGCGGGCCAGTTCTCGTTGCCCTCACCGACCTCACGCATCTGGCGCTTGTTGTCCTCGCCGATGCCGTAATCCTTGAAGTGGATCACGTCCAGGCGATCCTTAAAGTTGCGGATGTAGCTGGAGGGCTCCGCGCCGCCGGCGGTCACCCAGAAGGTATCGATCTCCGCCTGCAGTTTGTCGCCTGCATAGTCGAAGATGATCTGGTGCGCCAACCGTCCGTTAAAGCGGCGGAACTCAAAATCGTGATTATGGTAAACGAGGTGCATATCGTACTTGGAAAGCTTCTCCGCGATATGACCGAGCTTCTGTCCGAAGGAGGCATAGCCCTCAAAGGTGTGGGGAAAGAACTCGCCGGGCATGGAACCGATGCCGGGATACTTGCAGCCGAAGATCTGATGCTTTTCCACCAGCTTCTCAAAGTTTGCATTTCCGGCAAACTCCGTAAAGGGGCAGTGGGTCACAACGATATCCAGTCCGTTTTCGTCACAAACGCGGCGAATTCCCTCAGCATCCTTGTATCCAATGCCGGAGACCTGCACACCGCCGTAACCGATGGCGGCAACACGCTCCATGGAGCGCTTGAAATCCTCTTCGGTCTTGCAGAAATCCCGAAGCGTATAGAGCTGAGCTACGATATTTTTATTGGTGATTTCCATTTTTCAAAACACCTCTTATTTATTTGGTCAGGGCTGAAACTGCCGCAAAGTCTTTCTTCAGGGACTTATACAAATTCTTATAGAGCGCATAGTACGGCTTATAGGCAGCCTTTGCCGCCGCATCAGGTTTTTCGGTGCCAACCTTGCGGATGCAGGCACCGCAGGCCTCGGGAACGGAGGCGTACACACCCGTACCCACGCCGGCAAGCAAGGCAACGCCCAGCGCCGGTCCCTCGGGAGAGGAAATGGTGTGAATGGGTTTGCCGAACACATCGGCCTGCATCTGCCGCCAGAGGGGACTGCGTCCGCCGCCGCCGGAGGCACGGATCTCGCGGGTCGGGATGCCCATACCGCGGATGATGCCGAGGCAGTCATTGAGCGAGAATACAACGCCCTCCATCACCGCACGGAGCATATCCGCCCGGGTGGTGGCGGCAGTCATGCCAAAGCAGACGCCGCGGGCATCGGGATCAAGATGCGGAGTCCGCTCGCCCATCAGATAGGGCAGATAGATCACGCCGCCGCAGCCGATCTCGGCGCGGGCAGCCTGCTTATCCATCAGCACGTAGGGATCCATACCGGCAAGAGCCGCCGCCTCCTTTTCGGAGGCGCAGAAATTATCACGGAACCATTTTAAAGAGATGCCGGCACCCTGCGTAACACCCATAACGTGCCATGCGCCGGGAACGGCGTGGCAGAAGGTGTGCACGCGGCCTCGGGGGTCGATCTGCACCTCGTCGGTGTAGGCAAAAACCACACCGGAGGAGCCGATGGTGGAGGAAACCGCGCCGGGGCAGACAATGCCGTTGCCGACAGCGCCCGCCGCCTGATCACCGGCACCGCCCACCACGGGCGTACCTTCCGCAAGGCCGGTTTCCGCCGCGATCTTTGCGGTGATCCGTCCGGTCACAACGGTGGATTCATACACGGGGGCCAGCAGCTCCGGGGCGATCTCCAGCTTATCCAGAACCTCGCGGCTCCACTTGCGGGCAGGAACATCCAGCAGCTGCATGCCGCTGGCATCGGACACCTCAGCGGCAAACTCGCCGGTGAGGCAGTAGCGGATATAGTCCTTGGGCAGCAGCACGTGGGCACACTTTGCCCAAAGCTCGGGCTCGTTTTTCTGCACCCAGACGATCTTGGAGGCGGTAAAGCCGGTAAGTGCGGGGTTTGCGGTGATCTCAATGAGACGCTCCGCGCCGACCTTCTCGGTGATCTCGGCGCACTCCGCGCCGGTGCGCTGGTCGCACCAGATGATGGAGCGGCGCAGCACTCTGCCTTCCTTATCCAGCATCACAAGACCGTGCATCTGACCGGAAAGGCCGATGCCGGCAACGTCATTTTTATTGACGCCGCTTTCGTGCATAACCGCGCGAAGACCTTCGATGCAGGCCTCACGCCAGTCCTCCGGCTGCTGCTCCGCCCACTGGGGGCGGTCGCAGTAGAGGGGGTATTCTACAGTCTTCGAGGCGATGACATTGCCAAGCTCGTCAAAGAGCACCGTCTTCGTCCCGGAAGTACCGATATCCAGACCGATGAGATAGGACATGTCGCTTTTCCTTTCTCCTGTTCCCGTGCCGTTATATGCGGAGAGAATCAGTTCTCGTAGATGTAGTCGTTGACGATGGTCTCCAGAAGCTCCTGGCGGCCGGACAGATTGGTGACCTCACCCTTTTCCAGGGCATAGGCCTCAAGCTGGGCAAGACCGATCTTGCCTTCCACATACTCGGCACCGATGCCGGTGGTGAAGCTTGCATAGCGCTTGTCGACGAAGTCCTCCAGCACACGGTCCTCCAGCAGGCGGTAAGCCACGCGGAGGCCCTTGGCAAAGGCATCCATACCGGCAATGTGGGCAAGGAAGAGATCCTCGGGGGTGAAGGAACCGCGGCGCACCTTAGCGTCGAAGTTCAGGCCGCCGGAATGCAGACCGCCGTTCTTGAGCACCTCGTACATGCAAATGGTGGTATTGTAAACATCGGTGGGGAACTGGTCGGTATCCCAGCCGAGGTTGGAGTCACCCTGGTTTGCGTCGATGGAGCCGAGCATGCCGTTGATGCGGGAGGTAGCCAGCTCATGCTGGAAGGTGTGACCGGCGAGGGTCGCGTGGTTAGCCTCGATGTTGAGCTTGAAGTTGCGCTTGTCAAGGCCGTACTTACGCAGGAAGCCCATAGCGGTGGCGGCATCAAAGTCGTACTGATGCTTGGTGGGCTCCTTGGGCTTGGGCTCGATGAGGAAGGTGGGACGGAACTCGATCTCCTCGGCATAGTCAGCCGCGGCATTGAGGAAACGGCCCATGTTGTCCAGCTCAAGACCCATGTTGGTGTTCAGCAGGGTCTCATAGCCCTCGCGGCCGCCCCAGAAGACGTAGTTTGCACCGCCGAGCTCCTTGGTGATCTCCATAGCCTTCTTGACCTGTGCGCCGGCAAAGGCAAGGGCATCGAAGTTCGGGGAGGTGGAAGCGCCGTGGACATAACGGGGATGACCGAAAACGTTGGCAGTACCCCACAGGCACTTGATGTCGGTCTCCTTCATTTTTTCCTTGATCATAGGAACGATCTTGTCAAGATTCTTGCGGAACTCAGCAAGATTTGCGCCCTGAGGTGCGATGTCACAGTCATGGAAGCAGAAATACTCGATGCCGAGCTTCTCCATGAACTCGAAGGCTGCCTTAACGCGAATCTCCGCGAGCTTCATAGGATTGGTGGTATACTCATAAGGACGGATGGCCGTACCCACACCGAAGGGATCGGTGCCGGTGGCGGTCATGGTATGCCAGTAAGCCATAGCAAAGCGAAGGTGTTCCTTCATGGTTTTGCCGCCGATAAGCTCATCGGGGTTATACTGCTTGAAGGAGAAAGGATTCTTGGACTTGGGACCCTCATATTTGATTACGGGAACATCTTTGAACAGATCGGTCATATTTCTGATACCTTTCCTTTCACGGCACAATGCCGATTTTTTACCGATTACTATTTTAGCACATTCCGCCGGGGATAGCAAGCGACAGCGGAGCTCATGCGAGCGCTTTTCAATTCTTTTTTTATCTCTTTTACTTTTTCTTGATACATCTGAAAAATTATGTTAAAATGTTTCGTGTATTCTGATGTTTGTCATTCAAATCGAATATACAGGAAAGGAACGTCGTATCATGCTTACCGATATTGAGATCGCCCAGTCTGTTCCCCCCCGTCCAATAACCGAGATCGCCGCCACCGCCGATGTCCCGGCCGAATATCTTATCCCCTACGGTTCCACCAAGGCAAAGATCGATCTGCGTCTGCTGGAGGAGCGCAAGGATGCTCCCAAGGGCAAGCTTGTCCTCGTGACTGCCATCAACCCCACCCCCGCGGGTGAGGGTAAAACCACCACCACCATCGGCCTGGCTGACGGCCTGCGCCGCATCGGCAAAAACGTTACCGTCGCCATCCGCGAGCCCTCTCTCGGCCCCGTATTTGGTGTCAAGGGCGGCGCCGCCGGCGGCGGCTGGGCTCAGGTCATCCCCATGGAGGACATCAACCTCCACTTCACCGGCGACCTGCATGCCATCGGCGCGGCCAACAATCTCCTCGCCGCTATGATCGACAACCACATCTACCAGGGCAATGTTCTGGGAATCGATCCCCGCAAGATCACCTGGCGCCGCTGTGTGGACATCAACGACCGCCAGCTCCGCTTCATCACCGATGGCCTCGGCGGCGCCATCAACGGAACCCCCCGTGAGGACGGCTACGACATCACCGTCGCCAGCGAGATCATGGCCATCCTCTGTCTCGCCGACTCCATTGCCGATCTGAAGGCCCGTCTCGGCCGCATCGTCGTCGGTTATACCTACGCCGGTGAGCCCGTCACCGCCTCCCAGATCCATGCCGAAGGAGCTATGACCGCCTTGCTGCGCGATGCCCTCTCCCCCAACCTCGTCCAGACTCTTGAGGGCACCCCCGCCCTCGTCCACGGCGGTCCCTTCGCCAACATCGCCCACGGCTGCAACTCCGTCATCGCCACCCGTATGGCCCTCTCCCTCTCCGACTATACCATCACCGAGGCCGGCTTCGGTGCCGATCTCGGCGCGGAGAAGTTCCTCGATATCAAGTGCCGTGTCTCCGGTCTGCGTCCCTCCGCCGTGGTGCTCGTCGCCACCGTCCGCGCCCTGAAGATGCACGGCGGCCTTGCCAAGACCGAGCTTGGTGCCGAGAACCTTGATGCCCTCGCCGCCGGTCTTCCCAACCTTCTCCGTCACCTGGAAAACCTGCAGACCGTTTACGGCATGCCCACCGTCGTTGCCATCAACCGCTTCCCCACCGATACCGATGCGGAAATTGCTCTCGTTATGGAAAAGTGCCGCGAGCTCGGTGCCAACACCGTCCTTTCCGATGTTTGGGCCAAGGGCGGCGAAGGCGGCATCGCTCTTGCCGAGGAGATCATCCGTCTCTGCGAGACGCCCTCCGAACTCTCCTTCTCCTACGAGACCGACCGTCCCATCACCGAGAAGATCGAAACCATCGTCCGCCGTGTCTATCACGGCAAGGATGTCATCTTCACCCCCGGTGCTCTCAAGCAGGCCGCGGAGCTGGAGCGTCTCGGCTACGGTAATCTCCCCGTCTGCATGGCCAAGACCCAGTATTCCTTCTCCGATGACAAGAGCCTGCTCGGTGCTCCCGAGGGTTTCACCGTCACCGTCCGCAACCTCCGCGTTTCCGCCGGCGCCGGCTTTATCGTCGCCCTCACGGGCGATGTCATGACCATGCCCGGTCTTCCCAAGGTTCCCGCCGCCGAGAAGATCGACGTGGCCGAGGACGGCCGCATCGTCGGACTCTTCTGATCCGAATTATTTACAACAAAAAGATCCCGGAAAGTTCTCTTTCCGGGATCTTTTTATTTTCTTTGATTACTTTTTCTCTTCCGTGAGAAACTTGTATACGATGGCTGCAAGCACACCGCCCACCAGAGGAGCCGCAATGAATACCCATACGTTTGCCAGCGCATCGCCGCCGACAAAGAGGGCGGGGCCGAAGCTGCGGGCAGGGTTGACGGAGGTGCCGGTAAAGGAGATTCCGAGGATGTGCACCAGCGTCAGCGAAAGGCCGATGACGATGCCCGCCACCGCACCGTTTTCCACCTTGGAGGTGACACCGAGGATGGCCAGCACGAACACAAAGGTGAGGATGACCTCGATCAGGATGGAAAGACCAATATTGCCCTCATACAGTGCATTGGCACCGAGACCGCTGTCCCGGCCCACAAAGGCCATCAGCGCCGCGGCACCCACCGTCGCGCCCGCAAACTGCGCAACGACATAGCCGACAAAATCCTTCAGCGAGATCTTGCCTGCACAGAGCATGGCAATGGAGACCGCGGGATTGATGTGGCAGCCGGATACGTTGCCGATGGAGTAGGCCATGGCAACGATGACCAGACCGAAGGCCAGCGCCGTCAGCAAATAACCGGTACCGTTTTCCGCAGAGCAGCCAACCACAGCGGCAGTACCGCAGGCAAAGAAAACCAACACAAAGGTACCGATAAACTCTGCCACGTACTTCTTGAATGCATTCATGTTCTGTTCCTCCTGTTGTATCTGTTATTTTACGGGAACCCTCCCGTGCTTTCTTAATTGTAGCATATATTTACGCAATTTGCATCCTATTCTGCAAGCTTTTTGTAAAGATCGTCCGCCAGCCGGTCACGGTAAATGTGCTGCACATAACGCATGGGCGCATTTTGAGGATCGAATGAATAGGTATTGTCATATTCCGGCATAGGACGGGGACGCCGATCGCTCCACATAAAGCGTCCATCCTCGTTAAAAAGGAAAGCAACCGCCGTCACGTCCCAGAAAACATGGCTCCATGGCCAGCCGGCAGGATGACGGTTCGCCACCTCAAGGGCGATCTTCAGAAGATAGTCGCACAGCGCATTTTTGCCCTGCAGAAAATGCTCCAGCTCCCAGCGGCTGATAACGAAATGATCCACGATCCCGGCACAGGCAAGCTGCACAAAGGGAACGCCGCTTCCCATGACCACCCGGGCGGCAGCAACATCCTGCCGCATATTGAATTCCATCGTATCCGCCATGTGATGGGCATGTCCGCCCAGCCATATGACCACGCAGTTTTCCTTCATCGCGGGGTTTTTCAGCATGGCGGATGCCACGTTGGTGATCGCTCCGATGGCAACGACGTACAGCGGTTTCTCCGGGGAATAGTGATCGGCAAGCTCTGCAAGAAAATCCGCCGCATCGCTCTCCTGCGGAGTGCTCTCATCGGTAAGATAGCCACGGGAGCCGCGGAAGAAGGGAATGTCCTCCCGGCCAAGAAGTTTAAGTAATATGCCGATCTCACGAAAGCTTTTTTCCATACCGTCCTCCGGAGAATCGGACTTTTGATTGTGAAAAGGTGCGGCCGTCACGCCGACGATCCGGCAGCGGTCGCTGCACTTGACCAGATAGGAAAGGGCAAACTGATCGTCGATCTCATTGAAGGTATCGGTGTCCAGCACCACATCCGGACATCCCTCCGGGATCCACAGATTCCTGTTGAACTGTTCCTCTGTCATTTTTCTTCCTCCGAAAACTGTTTTACGTATTGCTCCGCCGACCGGGTCATCTCCCGGGCAAAATCCGAATTGTATTTGCGCTCGCAAAAAGCCGTGAGCCATGCCTCATAGCCCCTGATACCGGCACGGGGCTCCAGCATCTTCCGAAGCTCCGCATCATCCATCGTACGGTATCGGTTTTCATGCACAATGTGCTCCATCGCCGCCCGCTCGGGCTTTTTCCGCTCCAGCTGTCCCTCCGTGGGATAGCCGAAAACCACCATTGCTGCCGGAAACACATATTCCGGAAGTCCGAGAAGCTCCCGGTGTGTCTCGCAGTTTTCCATCACGTCACCGATGTAGCAAGAACCGATGCCAAGGCTCCACGCCGCAGTGACGGCGTTCTCGGCAGCGATATTTGCATCGCTCACCGCAAGCAGAAGATCACCCACCCCCGGTTTCCGCGGAACACAACCCACGGAAAGATATGCGTCATACCATTTTTTGCAGTCCGCAAGGAAGATGAGCACCAGCTTTGCCTCCGCGATAAAAGGCTGGTGGTCGCAGGTCTCCGCAAGCTGCGCCTTCAGCGCAGCATCGGTGATATCCAGAATGGTGTAAAGCTGCTGATTTCCCGCCGTCGGCGCCTCTGCCGCCGCCCGCAGGATCGCCGCCTTCTCCTCCGGCGCGATCTCCCGCTCCGTAAAGGCACGCACGCTCTTCCGTGCATACAGCTCACACAGCGTCTCGTTCATCCCGTTCACCCCTTTTTTTGTCATTATACCATACATCTTCTGAAAAAAGAATCCCCGGTCTGCTTCCGCAGGCCGGGGAATTTCGTTTTTCAGGTTCAGTTGTACTTCGGCAGCCAGTCGCCGTGAGCTTCGATGAGATCGTCCACCATTTTGACGATGGTGTCGATGTCCAGCTCGGAGCCGGTGTGGGGATCGAGCATCGCCGCCTGATAGATGTGCTCCTTTTTGCGGGTGACGGCAGCCTCGATGGTAAGCAGCTGCACGTTGATATTGGTCATATTCATGGCCGCGCACTGCACAGGGAGGCTTCCCACGTTGCAGGGCAGAACACCGCGGGCATTGACAAGGCAGGGAACCTCAACGCAGGCCTCACGGGGAAGGTTGGCAATGAGATGATCCTTGTTGAGCACGTTTCCGCCGATCTCGTAGGGAGTTCCGGTGACGATGGACTCCATGATATGGGAAGCATACTCGTTGGAACGCTTGTGATTGCGCTCCGCCTTCTGGCTGAGCTCGGCATATTCCTTCTTCCAGCCCTCGATCTGGTTGATGCAGCGGCGGGGATACTCATCCAGAGGAATGTTGAACTTCTCGATGAGTTCGGGATAGTTCTTCTTGATGTAGAACATATTGTATTCGGAGTTGTGCTCGCTGGACTCGGTGCAGTAGTAACCGAATCGGCGGATGTAATCATAGCGAACCATGTCGTCAAACTTCTCGCCGCTCTCCAGCCGCTCGATGGCACGGCGGCGGATCTCGGGATAGAGGTCGTTGCCCTCACGGTCGCGGATGTCCAGCAGCCAGCCCATGTGGTTGATACCGGCGATGAGCTCCTTACGGCCCTCCAGCTTATCCTCCATACCAAGGGATTTCAGAAGCCCCTTGGAGCAGACCTGCACACTGTGGCAAAGACCGACGGTCTTGATGCCGGTGTAGCGCTGCATATAGCCCGACAGAATGGCCATGGGATTGGTATAGTTGAGGAACCAGGCGTTGGGACATACCTCTTCCATATCGCGGGCAAAATCTTTCA
>JAFYLV010000098.1 GCA_017556885.1 Clostridia bacterium
CGGCTCCTGGTGGAGCCTTCTGTGCTTTGCGCCCTACGCTGCCGTCATCATCCTCCGTATTCACAACGAGGAAAAGGTGCTCACCCGCAGCCTTCCCGGCTATGCCGAATACAAAACGCGGGTCAAATACCGCCTGATACCGTTTATATGGTAAAAAAAGACCGTGTCTGCTCGACACGGTCTTTTCTGTTGCTCTCAAAGCTTTTTGCAGGCATCAATAAACTTCGGCAGCCACCATTTGCGGTAGCCGGTGATATTGGGATGCACGGGGTCGCGCATATAACGGGCATAGTCATATTTGGAAATGGCATTCATATCCGCATCGTTCCACAGATCCAGCACGGCAAAGCCGTATTCCTTCTGCAGCCGAAGCAAAAGCTCCACCATCGCCGCGTAATTCTCGCTTTCAAACCGGGTGCCGGTATAGAAAAGAATGGGACAGTCCCAGCGGCGCTTTGCCTCGGCGATCACGTCGCGGATGGCGGCCTCAATATCGCCGATGGGCAGCCCGCGGGCGGCATCGTTGGTGGAAAGCTGGCAGATGAAGAGATCCGCCGGGGGCTCCGGGGCGGCGCGGAAGCGGGAAATGTAGGAGCGCGCGTCCACGTCCGCAAGGGTGGTGCCGGAAACGGCCTCCTTGTGCATCACCGCACCGAGGGCGGCGCAAAGCATCTCCGCAAAGGAAATGCCCTCCACGCCGAAGGTGACGGAAGACCCGAGAAAATAAATGTCTTTTCCGCGAAGTTCCATATGCAATCATCCTTTTTCAGAATTCGGGGTATTCATCCGTTACAATACGCACGTCCGCCTCAGATTCGGTGGCAAAGGCGGCAAAAGCGGTCTCTTCCATGGGAATCCATTTTTCCCGGAAGGCGGGCAGATATTTTTCCCCATCCCGCGCCGCAATGCGGGCAAGGCGGGTCTCCTCCCCCGCCGTCACAAAGACGGTGAGGTCGGCATACCGCCCAAACTTCGGATGGCTGCTGTAGCTTCCCTCCACGATGCGGACGGGCGCCGCCGGGATCTCCCGCGCCCCGTCATAATCCATGCGGGAACAGGAAAAAACGCGGTAGGAAAAGGCCTTGCCGGAGGAAAGTCCGGGGAGAACCTCCGCCGCAAAGCGCTCGTAATGCACGTTTCCTCCTGCCTCGCCGAGCCGCTCCGCCGTGCGGAGGGCTGGTGGCAGAAAGAAATCGTCCATATGCACCACGGGGGCATGTAAGATCTCCGAAAGCAGGCGGGCAACGGTGGTCTTTCCGCTGCCGCAGCGGCCGTCCACCGCGATGACGCGGGGTTTATCCGCTGCGATTCGGCACAGCAGAGGCACGAGCCGTGCCTCCTCGGCATCGATCACCCGGTAGGCCGGCCGGTATTCCGTGCGGAAGGCTGCGCTGTGGCGCATGGGCGGATAGTCCGCTGCCTTCCAGCGCGCCTCGGCGGCGCGGAGAGCCTCCGCAGTAAAGGGAAGCTCCTCGGCGGCGGCAAGGCCGCGCAGGATATCCATGCGCACGAGAAGACCTGCCTCGCAGCCCCGGGGACGGGCGGCGGAAAAGAGTGCCCAAAGGGCATCCTCTGAAAGCCCTGCCCGGCGGGCTGCCCCCAGATGCAGTCGGAAGGCACCGCCCACATCCTCCAAAAGCACACCCGGCTCTGACGCAGCCGCATATTCTTCCATAAGATACTGCCGCGCGGCGGCAGTATCTTGCAGAAGATGCCCTGCGCCAAACTCGCCCTGATAGCAGAGCTTCAGCATATCTTCCGGCTGCACGGCGGGATATTTCGCCGCGTGGGAAAGGAAAACCTCCCGGAGGTCCATTACTTCTCGATGCGGCTCATGACGTAGTCGGCAAACTCCGCGCTGGTTGCGCCGTCGGAGCGGCCGGTGATCACAAGCTTCTTCTCCTCGCTGCAGCAGATGTCCAGCGCGCGCTCCAGCTTCTCGGCGCGGTCGATCTTGCCGATGTGGCGCAGCAGCATCACGCAGGCACGCAGGATGGAGCAGGGATCGGCATACTTATCGCGGCCCTCGGCCACCATGCGGGGGGCAGAGCCGTGAATGGCCTCAAACATGGCATAGCGCTTGCCGATGTTGGAGGAACCGGCAGTGCCGACACCGCCCTGGAACTCGGCAGCCTCGTCGGTGATGATATCGCCATAGAGGTTGGGGAGAACGACCACCTGGAACTGGCTGCGGCGCTTCTCATCCACCAGCTTTGCGGTCATGATATCGATGAACCAGTCGTCGGCCTCGATCTCGGGGTATTCCTTGGCAATATCATAGAACATGTGCAGGAACTTGCCGTCGGTGGCCTTGATGATGTTTGCCTTGGTAACGCAGGTCACGCGGGTGCGGCCGTTCTTGCGGGCATAGTCAAAGGCAAGGCGGATAATGCGGTCGGTTCCCTGGGTGGTGGTGACGGTGAAGTCCATGGCGAGATCCTCGGTAACATGCACACCCTGGCTGCCGACAGCGTAGGAACCCTCGGTGTTCTCACGGAAGAAGACCCAGTCGATATTCTTCTCAGGCACCTTCACGGGACGCATGTTGCAGAAAAGATCCAGCTCCTTGCGCATGGCGACGTTGGCGCTCTCGATGTTGGGCCAGGGATCGCCCGCCTTGGGGGTGGTGGTAGGTCCCTTGAGGATGACGTGGCAAGCCTTGAGCTCGGCCAGCACATCCTCGGGGATGGCCTTGTTCTGGGCGGCGCGGTTCTCGATGGTCAGACCGTCGATGTTGCGGATCTCGATCTTGCCTGCGGCGATCTCCTCTGCCAGCAGGAATTCCAGCACGCGGCTTCCTTCTGCAGTGATGGCCGGGCCGATGCCGTCGCCGCCGCAGACGCCGATGATGAGCTTGTCCAGCGCATCGTAATCGACAAAATCGCCCTCGGCCTTCATGCGCTCCACGCGCTCCAGCTGCTTTTCAATGAGGGAGCGAATGTGCTCCAGAGTCTTGGTGTGATCCATGATTTGATATCCTCCGTATCTTATGGTTTGTTTCATAATAATCTCCGTGCATGTGTTGACATAAACCCGCGTTATTGCGGATTACGAATAGTTGTACACAGTTTCCACAGAGTTTTGCACAAGCAATTTTGCGGCCTGCCATGCGGGTTTTTCATTTTTTTGCGTTTTTATTCGAGTCTAAAAAATGAAACCTGTGAATTTTGAAAATAACGTTTCGGTTTACATAATTCACATTCCGTCGAATTATGCCGGTTGCCCGCAGGGGGCTTTTTCCATTATTTTCCGGACAAGCCTGAGTGCCTTCCGAAAAATAACGAAAGCGCAGCTCGGCGTTATACTATTTGTAATATCACTCAATCTCCGTCGAAAGGGATATGGTGGCATAAGCATTGAGATCCGGGCCCGCCGTATGTCCGGCAAGATATTCATAATACCCCAGCGCACCCACCATAGCGGCATTGTCGCCGCAGTATTTCAGGGGCGGGATACAGAGCCGCAGCCCCGCCGCGGTGCAGGCCTTCTCCAGATCCCGGCGCAGGACCGAATTGGCCGCAACACCGCCGCCGACGCAGACGGTTTTGCAGCCGGTGAGCTCCGCCGCCGTGAGCAGGCGGGGTACCAGCATATCTGACACCGTACGGCAGAAGGATGCGCACAAGTCGGGGGCCGAGGGCTCCTGTCCCTTCTGCTGCAGGTTGTGCACCGTGTTGATGACCGCCGTCTTTAATCCGGAGAAGGAGCAGTCCAGCGGCGCATCGGCAAAGGCGGGACGGGGGAATTCGTAAGCGCGATCGTTTCCGCCGGCGGCAAGTCGATCCATCGCCGCGCCGGCAGGATAGGTCAGACCCAGGCAGCGCCCCACCTTGTCAAAGGCCTCGCCTGCGGCATCGTCCTTCGTGCCACCAAGAAAGCGGAATTTGGTATAATCCTCCACATGGATAAAAGCGGTGGTTCCGCCGGAGCAGGCCAGCGCCACAAAGGGAGGCTCCAGCTCCGGGAAAGCAAGATAGGCCGCCGCCACGTGAGCCCGCACGTGATGCACGGGAATAAGAGGCACCCCAAGGGTCGCCGCGAGGGACTTGGCAAAGGAAAGTCCCACCAGCAGCGCACCGATCAGTCCCGGTGCATAGGTCACCGCCACGGCGTCGATATCCGCAAGGGTGAGACCCGCATCGTCGAGCGCATTGCGGCACAGCCGGGAGATGGCCTCGGTGTGCATGCGGGAGGCGATCTCCGGCACAACACCGCCGTAAAGGGCATGGGTATCCGTCTGGGAGGAAACGCAGGAGGAAAGCACCCGGCGTCCGTCCTCCACCACAGCGACACAAGTATCGTCGCAGGAGGATTCAAAGGCAAGGATCTTCATTTATTTCGCCTCCGAAAGGAGATTTGCCGCCACAGACAGAGCAGCGTAGTCGCCGATGGCATCGCCAAGGGCAGCAGGCAGGATCCGGCAGACCGCCGCCGCGCCGGGCAGCGCCTCGCGGGAAAGCTCGCGCAGAGCCGCCTCCCGCAGCAGATGCTCGCTGCGGGCATAGACACTTCCGATAACGACCGCCTCGGGATTTAAGATATCCACCAGCATGGAAAGCCCGCGGCCAAGCCACGTGCCGCATTCCGTATAGATAGCGCGGGCGTCTTCGTCTCCCGCGTCTGCCGCCATCGCAACGCTCTTTGCAGAAAGCTCCTCCAACGCTGCCATATTCGGGCAGAAGGCAAAGGGGCGTCCTTGCTGGATGGCCTCATAGGCCCGCATGCGGGCAAGCTGTGCAATACCGCCGCCGCTGCAGAAGCCTTCAAAGGAACCGGCCTTTCCGTAGCCCACCGGGCCATAGGAAGAGAGGCGGACGTGTCCGACCTCGCCGGCATTGTCGTTTGCGCCGGCATACAGCCGTCCGTCCAGAATAAGTCCGGCACCGAGTCCGGTACCGAAGGTGAGAAATACCATATGCTTCAGCCCCTGCCCTGCGCCGAAGCGCCATTCTGCCAGCGCGCAGGCATTTGCATCGTTCTGCAGAGCGCAGGGAACACCGAAGCGCTTCTCCATACGCTCGCAAACGGGCACGTCATCCCAGCCCGGCAGATTCGGGGGCGAGAGCACCCGGCCGGTTTTGGAGTCCAGCGGTCCGCCGCAGGAGATGCCGATGGCCGCAAGGCTCTCCGGGGCTATACCCACCTGACGGGCAGCCTCGCAAAGTGCCTCTTCCAGCCCTTCCAGCGCCGCCCCCGGAGATCTCGGTGTGGGAAACTGCACCCGGGCGCATACCGAAAGAGATCCGTCCTCCAGCCGCCCGATCAGGGCAGCGCATTTGGTTCCGCCGATATCCAGACCGCCGATATACATACTGAAATCTCCTCTCATCCTGTGGATAACTTTTTCTTTCTGCCCCGTTGCAGGCAGATTTTTCCTTGATTTCACACAACAAATCAACATTTTCCACAGGGTTATCAACATATATGTGGAAAGTGTGCATTTTGTTATACCGCCTTGCATAGCGATGCAAAAAGAGGTATAATAATGCAAAATGAATCTCTCACAAAGGAGCGCGAATATGGAAAAACGCAAGAGTCTCGGAGCCTGGCTCGAACAGCAGGAGCAGAAAAATCCCCTGCGCTTCAAAACCTATTACCCCGCGTTTGTCATGGAGTTCAGCTTTCTCGCCGTCATTCTCGCCTTCGCGCTCGCGCGGCTGGTGACCGGCGGCTTTGATGCGCTGAATCGGGGCATCGGCTGGCTGGAACCGCTGGAAATGCTCATTTCCTGCCTTCTCCATCCTCTGATCCTCGCCATACTGCATTATAAGGACTGCCGCAAAAACGGTGTTTACATTTTCTTTAAGAGCCTTGGCCGCATCACCGTTCCAAGTCTTCTGCTCACCCTCTTTGTGGGCTTAAACGACGTGCTGGTGACAGCACTGCTCACCTCGCAGGGCGCATCCTTCAGCTGGAAGATGACCGCTCTGCTGCTCGGAGCAACGGTGCTGGTGCTCTTCATCCTTGGGCTTCTGTGTCAGATGATCCTCATCTTTGCCCGCGCAAGAAACGAATAAGGCAATATCCCGCATCTTTTCGGGGAGAGGCAAGACCGTGTGTCCTGCCTCTTTTTTATTTGTGCATATTCTCCCATGCCCGTCGCGCCGCAACGCGGTAAGCCGAAAGATCGGAAAGCTTTGCGCCCCGTCCGTCGGGGAAGGTAAAGAGACCGTCATCGGTCACACGACCGATGCAAAGCGCGCCGGGAAGCTCCTCCGCCGTTTCCAGAACGAGACCGCCGAAGTTTAAAAGAAGGAAGGCAAAAATGTCAAGCTCTGCATCTGCCCGGAAGCCAAGTCCTCCGCACAGCGCAAGGATCGCCTCTGCCGGACCTGCCGTTCCCACCGCACGGGCGGAAAGAACGCGTCTCTCTGCCGCAAGGCGGCGGAAAAGGGCATGCATCGCGGGAACATTCTCAATATCGGGCAGAGAATCCGAGCAGCAGGGCGCCGCAAGGAAATACACCGGATTTCCGGCAGCGCGGAAGGTAAGCTCCGCCTCGCGCTCCACAGGGGCGCAGAGGGTCACGCTCGCCTCGCCCTCCTCTGCCTGCAGCTCGCAGCCAAAGGCAATTGCCGCATCGATCGCGGCGCAAAGCCCGGCGATCCCTTCCGCCGAGGCAGGAAAGCTTGCGCGGCACAGGGTGGGCGCACCGCCGCCGGCAGCGCAAAGCTCCGCCGCCGCCCGCATAAAGGCAGAGAGCGCCGCCGCATAGGGCCCGGGCAGACGGGTGCTTGCCGGTGCAAAGGTCACAGACAGTTCATTTTCCGAGCACAGAACGCCGGATGCGGAAAAATTTCCCTCACCGGCCAGCGGCAAAAGCTCCAGATCACAGGCCATGCCGGACAGCCATCCCTGCGGACCACCACAGGAGGGCGGAAAAAGTTCGGGGATACGCTTCTCTTCCGTGATCTCCGGAAAGATCTCTCCTTCCGCAGGGACGGGGCTTTCCGCTCCGCGCAGGAGAGCGGGCGCTTTCAGAAGATTTGCAAAGGTAATGGGGATGCCTGCATCCGCGAGGCTCTCCAGCGTGCCGCGAACAGATTCATCCGCGATATATTCCAGATCGATCCGGGCATTTGCCGGGAATTTTTCACTCATTTTCGTTTTCCTCCTCCCGACGGCGGATACGCTCCGCCTCTGCGGCCTCCGCCGCAAGGGTATCTGTTTTTACACGAAGTGCCTCCCGGATAAAGAGCCAGCCGGTAATTCCGAGGGCAGCCGCAAAGCAAAGAACCGTCAGCACCGGGCCGAAAGCATTTCCGTTCAGGGTCGCCGTGATGCCCGTCTCCAGAAGACCGTGCAAAAGGAAAGGCAGCACGATGGCGCAGGCATTATTGAACTTATAGGGTACACAGTAGGTTTTGGTACGGCCGTAGAAGCAGCCCATCAGCGAACCGACGCAGAACTGCAGGGGCAATCCCGTAAGAAAGCGCAGCCACAGCCCGCCCCGGTTGATGGGATTGGCCGCAAGCAGGCAAAGCTCCGCCATCTGATATCCGCCAAAGAGAAAAACGGCGATCAGCACCGCATCAAACCGGCGGCGGTAGAGCCGCACCCGGCGGGTGTCCGCATACAAGGCAAGAAATTTCATCACCACTTCCACAAGGGCGGTGCAGCCAAAGGCGGCAAGAAGCAGCACCCCCAGGGAAAGATCATCCCCGGATATATAGGAGAAGGCCGCGGTTTGGAATATCATGGTGGGAATGATGATCACCGCACCCCAAATGTAGGTGGAAATCAGCGACCCCGCAAAATCCCGTCCTCTAAACCGGCGAGCATATACATACAGCAGCGCAAAAAGCGCAACATTGACAACGGCAGGCAGCAAGAACACAGACCGCAACCTCCTTCTCACGTAAAATTTATATACAACAATGTATTATAACATATTTCCCCCGTCGTCACAACTGCAAAAAAGCCCTCCGACGCTCAAAATCCACATCGGAGGGCTATTGTTTATTTTCCGAAAGCGTGGGGAAAGAGCCGCACGGCATTCCCAAAAAGGATATTTTCTTTATCCGCATAGGGAATATCCGCCAGCGCGACCCGGGAATACTGGGCGGCAAGAGCATAGGTATCCGTGCCGAAGAGGATCTTCTCCGATCCAACCTGCTCTACCGCATATTCGATCACGCTATTGAGCATAGAAAGTGCGCCGGAGGTGTCTGTGTAGATATTTCCGTGCTTTGCGCTGCGAATGGCCTCGATGTGCGCCTGCTCCGCAAGATGGGCGATAATGAGCCGCATATTCGGGTACCGATCCGCATAACGAGGCATCTCCGTGATAGCCGCGGGATGCATGAGCACCGTTGCCCCCATCCGGTCGGCAAAGGAAAAGATACGGTCCGCATGCTCACAGATGCGATATCCGTGCAGCTGCGGATGGATCTTCAGCCCAAGCACCCGCGGATCCGCCAGCATCTTTTCCGCCTGCGCAAAGGTGGCCTCCTGCTCCGGATGCACGACTACCCACTGGTAGATCTGCGCATCCTGCTGCACGAGCGCATGCAGATATTCATTTTCCTCCGTGATGCGCCGATCACTCATCACCGCCGCATAGGTCGAGGCGGCAAATTCGCGGATGCCGAACCGCGCATATTCCGACTGCAGGAAATCCAACATCGTCCGGTGCGTGCCGGAAAAAGCCGGCGTGTCATATTCGCCCTCAACGCCGTGGTTGAAATGGGTATGGATATCGATGGGCGACCGGCAGAACTCGGGAAACCCCATCTTCATTTTTCCGCCTCCGCAAAGCGCATGGCGTAAAGCTCGGCATCGGACATTTCAAATTCAAAGATCACCGTCTCGCCGGAAAGCTTCTGCAGACTCTCGTCAAAATCCACCGCTCTGTCCACGGAATCGCCGAACATCTCGCAGGTCTCGTATCCGGGAATGGGCGAGCCCTCTCCGTCAAGGATGCGCAGGTAAATACCGCCCCGGGCAGAGGTGCGGAAATTGAGGGTAAGCGCGTCTCCGTCAAAGGCAAAGGGCTTTGTCCGCAGGATCTTTTTGCGGTAGGGCGCTTTGACCGAGGCAAAGCCCTCCCGGCGACAGGTGTAGCGCACAAGGCGCGTGGGAACATCCATCCAATGGTTTTCAAAGACGTAGAGAGAAAGCTCCTCCGGCTCCCCTTCAAAGGCAGAGGGCAGCTGCAAAAGCTCTCCGCAGGCAGGGAAGCAGTCGCCGTAGACCCAGTTTCTGCCGTTTTCCGGGCCGGGCGTGATGACCGCCTCATCAAACCGATGCCAGTGATATGCATCCCTCGAGGACATAAACACGCAGTCGGTCACCGCAAGGCCGTACCGCGGCGAGACGTCAAAGCGTTCCTTTCGCGCCTCTTTTCCGCAAAGGCGGTCATAATTTTTCGTCCATTCTCTTCGCTCCACATACCGGGAGGGGAAGCCGACGAAATACCGCCGGTCATAGGGATAAGCAGATACCACATTGGTATACAGCGGATATTCTTCCGCGCCGCCGAAATCCAGCGATACCGGCTCGGACCAGTGCTCAAAATCCGCCGATTCCAGCACGCAGATCCCGCGGAGTGTTCTTTCAAAAAAGCGCAGGTCGGGCGCAGCCTCTCGCCGTCGCAGCTCGCGGAGAAAGCAGAAATACTTTCCGCGCACCTCATCGTAATGCAGGGTGTTCTGTGTATCGTAGGCAAATCCGCTGGAAATGACGGAATGGGGCGTAAAATGGATTCCGTCGGCCGAGACCAGGCACTGCAGACTGTTGTTTGCGGCACCGGGATCGGCGTTGGTCGCCATCACCGCCTTGTAGCGCATCTCCGGCGGACAGGCAGGATTTGTATCCTTCATGACGGTGAAATTGTCGGGGATGCCTTTGACGATGATGTTGTTGTCCGTGCTGCCGTTATATTCGCAGATGCCAAGGCTCGGGCGCTCCCAGTGGATACCGTCCCGGCTTTCCGCATAGCATACGTTGATGCATAAAGGCTTATCCTTCCAACCCCATGCCTCATAGTACATCCGGTAAATATCCCCGTCCCGGAAAACAGTGAAAAAGTCGGTGCTGTTTCCCTCCCAGGGGCGGTCAAGGGTCATCACGACCTCTTCCCTGCGCAGTCGGTTTGCCGACAGCTCCGCATCCGTATGCGCCCAGTCGATCAGCGCATCGTCCCAGAACGGGATCAGCCCAAATTCGCGCGTTTCCATACCGTTTCCACCTCCGCGCCCACATTTTTCTCAATTATACCACGTTCTCCCGGCCGTGTACATGTCCACCGGGACAATTTCAGCAAAGTACCGTGACCGTTTTTCGGAAATGCAGTTTTTCGTCAGAGATATGATCGAGCGGCCGCCTGCAAGAGAGCGGCCGCCGTATCTTATGCAGTTGCCTCCCTTGGCTCTCCCTTTGGGAGAGCCGTCACCGCAGATGACCGAGGGGGCCTTTCACCGCTGCAATACTTCCTTTTGCAACACATCAATAATTCCTTTGGCAACAGCATAATTCACTCCATCTATATATTCTGACTCACCTTTGAAATTCAATGATACTATATCACCTATTTTTATATCTTGAACCGAAATTTTATCACCGGTATTATGCGATTTGCATCTTGTTCTGTACGGTATCTTTATTTCACAAATTATATTATCCGTACCGGTATACGTGTGTGATGTTATAACATACAAACATCGTTCATCATCATCAGTTTTAATGCTGATCACCTCTGCCGATAAATCGATACAGTGATTACCTAGATTAATAATATGTATTGAATATATTATAAAGATAATCAGTAAAACAATAGATACAATGGAAACAAATTTTTTAAAAATTTTCCCAAGCATAAAAGCACCTACTTTCAAGGTGATTGTATCATAAAATGTTTCGTTTTTCAATGATATATTTGCTCTGCAAATATGATATAATATCCGTTCAATCATACGCGAAGCGTATATCATCTGCGAAGCAGACATCATAGCGTCAGCTATATCATCCGTGACCGCAGGGAACGGATATCATTGTAAAGCCCCACTTTTGTCTACATGACAAAAGTGGGGCTTTACATGGTGCGGTCGGGGGGGACTGTTAAACGCAAACGGCGGCCTTCGCCCGCCTTATTGCGCAAATCGCCCGAACGCTCATCCTCCCGCCGCGCGCTTCTGCAATTTGCGGGGTTCTTCGTCGGCTATCGGCAACAGCAAAAAGAAAAAGCAGACCACAACGGCGTGCAAAATTAGCGGAGAAATCACAAAATATTTACCTAACACACGGTAGGGGCGAACTGCGTTCGCCCGCGGGAGACCGCAGGTCTCCCCTACGGATAATCAAAAGTTGATACGCAGAAAACAAATAGATACCCCGACAGATTTTTGAAGGTCTGTCGGGGCTCATTTGTTCTGCTCGATAAATTGGAATTGGTCAAATTGTTCTTATCGGAAAAAGCATATAATTCTTTCCGTTCGATGGGCAAGTAAAGTCATGAACAGC
>JAFYLV010000099.1 GCA_017556885.1 Clostridia bacterium
CTCTACCCCACGGTGGCAAAACTGCTCATCATCAGCGCCGTCTCCCTGCCCTTCATCAACATCCACCAGACCGTCTCCGGCGCCCTGCGCGCCGCCGGCGATTCCGTCGCTCCCCTTATCGCTTCCATCCTCAGTCTGTGGGTCTTCCGCGTGGGCGGCGGCTTCCTGACGCTGCAGCTTCTCGACCTCGGCGTGTATGCCTACCGCTGGACGCTGGTGTGCGACCAGTTTGTCCGCTGTTCCTGCGTCTGCTTCTTCTTCCATACCGGCCACTGGCGCAAATTCCTGCTGCCCGGGCGGAAGTGATGATAGCCGATGCCTGTTATAGTCTCATCGACCGTCTTTTTAGTTGCATATTTCGCCCCGCAGGCGTAAATGCGGGGCGAAGATACCCAAAGCCCCCTCTGACGAGGGGGCTGGATTTTTGCGCAGCAAAAAGACTGGGGGAGAGATTTCCCTTTCTTAGTTCTCTCCCTCAGTCTCGCCGCAAACGGCTCGCCAGCTCCCTCGTCAGAGGGAGCCTTGCGAAAAAATTATCCGCATCTATTGACAATTCCAATACTTCGCGTTATGATGTATTCTGCAACAGGAGGTATCGTATGGATATTCAGTTGAAGCGGGGACTTCTGGACGTTTGCGTTCTCGCCGCCATTTCCGGCGAGGATTCCTACGGGTATCAGATCATCAAGGATATGAAGCCGTATATCGAGCTGTCGGAATCCACCTTATATACCATTTTGAAGCGCCTTGAAGGCGCGAACATGCTCACGGTCCGCACCGCCGAGCACGGCGGCCGTCTGCGGAAATACTACCGCATTACCGACGGGGGGCACCGCCGCCTTGCGGATTTCAAGGAGGAATGGAAGGAAGTTATGTCCATTTACCGGTTTGTGACAAGGGAGGACGGAGGCAAGTGAATAAAAAAGAGTTTCTTTCCGAACTGCAGAAAGCGCTTTCCGGCCTTCCGCAGGACAGCATTGCTGACCGGCTGAATTTTTATGCCGAAATGATCGACGACCGGATGGAAGACGGACTTTCGGAGGCAGATGCCGTGCGCAGTCTCGGTACGGTGGAGAACATTTCCCGTCAGGTCCTCGAGGATCTTCCTCTGGCCTCCATCGTCCGGGGAACGGTCGCCGGCAGGAAAAAACCCGGTGCCGGCACTGTCCTTCTGCTCTGTCTCGGCGCGCCTCTGTGGCTGCCGCTGCTTATTGCCGCCGCGGCGGTGGTGATCTCGTTGTACATTTCCCTGTGGAGCATCGTCATCGCCCTGTGGGCGGTCTTTGCATCCTTTGCGGGCACGGCCTTCGGCGGTATAGCGGGCGGCGGTGTGTTGCTCGTTCTCGGACACGTTCCGACGGGCATCGCGCTCATCGGTGCGGCACTGGTGTGCGCAGGACTTTCCGTCTTCGCCTTTTACGGCTGCAAGGCGGCGACCCGGGGTGTGATCCGTCTCTTTACACTCGCCATCGGGGCGATCAAGAAGCGTCTTATAAAAAGGGAGGGAGCCAAGTGAAAAGAACGTGGCTGATCGCTGCGATCGCGCTCATTCTCATCGGCTGCATTACCGCAGTCTGCGCGCTTGCGGCTCTGGACTGGGATTTTTCCCGATTCTCCACCGTCGCCTTTGAGACCAACACCTATCCCGTCACCGGGGATTTTCATAACATTTCCCTCCGGACCGAAACGGCGCATATCACGGTTCTGCCCGCCGACGGGGCGGAGGCCTACGTCGTCTGCCGCGAGCAGGAAAATCTCCGGCATACCGTAACGGTGACCGACGGGACGCTCACCGTTGCGCTTTCGGACGACCGGAAGTGGTACGAATATATCGGCATATCCACCGAATCTTCCTCCGTTACCCTTTACCTGCCGGAGGCGGAATACGGCGACCTTCTCATCCGCGGAAGCACCTCCGACGTCGGGATCTCCGAGGATTTTCGCTTTGAAAGCATGGACGTGCAGGTCAGCACGGGCGATATCCGTGTCGACGGTATCGCTGCAGAAGATATTTCCGTCACCGTTTCCACGGGCAAGGCCGAGCTTTCGGACATCCGGTGCGAAAATCTTTCCGCTGCCGGCAGCACGGGCGACCTCCTTTTGAAGCGCGTGCGAGCCTCCGGGAGTATGCGGCTTTCCCGCGACACCGGCGATATCCGGCTTGAGGCCTGCGATGCCGCAGAGCTCAAAATTCGGACAGATACCGGTGACGTCACCGGTACCCTGACTTCCGATAAGGTCTTCCTCGCCGAGAGCGACACCGGCACGGTCCGCGTTCCGAGCTCCGTCGCCGGCGGCAAATGTGAGATCACAACCGATACCGGAGATATTCGGATCGCGGTGGAATAAACGAACAAAATCCCGTGAAAATCCAAAGGATTTTCACGGGATTTTGTTATATTTTTCTTCCGTACGTTCCCGTCAGCGGGTCGCGGAAGAGGGGAAGCTTGGGCGGGACAAAAGTGAAGAGAACAAAAAGCGCACCGATAAGAGCGATCGCGGCGGCAGCGAGCCACGGTCGGCGGCCGGGCAAGGTGCCTTTCCGGAAAAGACGGGTCTCCAGAAGAAAGGCCAGCGCCGCGGCGGCAAAATAGATGCCGATGTTGAGCCAGTCGGGGGATTTCCCCACCGCGCCGTTATAGGTGTAGAAGGTTATGGGGATAAACAGAAGCCCTGCCGCCATTCCACAGAGCTTCGCGGGCCAGAAATTCTCCCGCTCCGGGAAGGCGCATCGCTGGATGCAAGCGAAGGCCGCCATAGGAAAATACAGCAGCTTCATGTGCTCCCATATCGATTCGTTGACCCCCGAAAAGGGGGCGCAAAGCAGAGCTTCCCCCGTCCAGTCGTACAGAAAGTGCAAAAGCGTTCCGCCCGCGGCCGTGATGCCGAAGCCGCCCAGCTGCCAGAGCGAAATATCCCGTTTCACCGCGCTCCCTCCCCGTTTTCCGAACTGCTTTGATTTTATGCAGAATACGTCCGTCTTATTCTACGCGCCCGCCATTGCTTTTCCTGCAAAAATATGACATAATAAGGTCGATAAACCATTCGGAAAAAAGCAGGAGATTCCCCGATGATATTTTACACAGACCGCCTTCTTCTCCGTCCCTGGCGGGAGGAGGATGCGGAGGATCTGTTTACCTATGCCTCCGATCCGGCCGTCGGCCCGCCCGCCGGATGGCCGCCCCACGAAAGTGTTGAACACAGCCGAGAGATTATCCGCACCGTGCTCTCCGCGCCGGAGACCTATGCCGTCTGCCGCCGGGAGGACGGGCGCGCCATCGGCAGTATCGGCCTTCACCGCAACGACATCGCTGAGGACGAGGATGAATACGAGCTCGGCTACTGGATTGGCAGACCCTTCTGGGGGCAGGGGCTGATCCCCGAGGCCGCCCGCGAGCTGCTCCGCCACGCCTTTGCCGATCTCGGCATGGCGCGCATCTGGTGCGGCCACTACGACGGCAACGTCAAAAGCCGCCGGGTGATGGAAAAGCTCGGCTTTGCCTACCACCACACCACCGAAGGGCTGGAGGTCTCCCTGCTTGGGGAGATCCGCACGGGACACGTGCTCCTTCTGACAAGAGAGGCATGGGATGCCGCGCATTTCGGTTTAACGGAGTAAAAACATGATTAAAGAACTGGTACACGACCCCATTTTCCTCGGCGGACGCTCCGAGACTGCCTCGGCGGCGGATCTGCCTTCCGCGGCCGATCTTCTGGACACCCTCACGGCCCACCGGGAGACCTGCGTCGGCATGGCGGCGAACATGATCGGCGTGCGGCGGCGCATCATCGCCTTGCTTGACGAGAGCGGCCGCGCCCCCGTCTATACGGTGATGCTCACCCCCGAGATCCTCCGGGCCGACGGCGAATACGAAACGGAGGAAGGCTGCCTTTCGCTTCTCGGCGGCCCGCGGAAATGCCGAAGGTATAAGAGCATCAAGGTGCGGTACCAGACGGTGGAATTCAAGGAGCGCATCAAGACCTACACGGGCTTTACGGCGCAGATCATCCAGCACGAGATCGATCACTGCAACGGGGTGCTCATATGAGCCGCCTTTCCGACCGTGCAAAAAAGC
>JAFYLV010000100.1 GCA_017556885.1 Clostridia bacterium
GAAATTTGTGATAAAGAAGTCGACGTACTTATAGTAGGCAAGAAATCCGAGACAGAAGGCAACGGCGACGATCACAAACAGCTTTTTGAAGCGGGGGAACTTCTCGGTCAGAAGACCGAGGATATAGCCGATAAAGACGGTGATGAGCATAAGCACCACCAGCCGCGGCTCCCCCCAGGCATAGAAGACCAGACTGCAGACAAGCAGAGTGAAATTTTTCAGTTTTTTCGGGGAAAGCGCGTACAAAAGCAGCACGCAGGGAAGAAAATAAAACAGGAACGGAATGCTGGAAAAGAGCATGGCGTTATCTCCTTGAAGATGGTCGGAAGAGAAAAACTTCCCAAAAATTCAGCACGGCAAAAAGCCGTGCTGAATGATGAATTTTACTTACTCAACGGAAACGTCGGAATCCTCGGGAGTCTCCTGCTCAAAGGTAGAGGGGCACATGAGGAAGAAGACGGTGTTGTCCTTGCTCTCAACGATCATTTCCTCGGCAGCGGTGCAAATGTTCCAACGGAGGTTTGCATTGTCCTTCAGAGTGGTCTTGAAGGCCTCGACATCCGCGCCGTCCTCAAGCTTGAAGATGTAGCCGACGAAGGGGATGGTGCCGATCATGGGAGCGAACATGGCGCCTTCCTTGAAGCCCTTGATCTCGGTCTCGCCGAAGCCGGAGAGGAAACCTTCCTCAATGGCTACCGCGCCACCCATGAACTGGATGATCTCGTTGGTGATGATGCGATTGGCGATCTCCTCGGCAGTGCCGGTGGAATCGGCCTTGAAGGCATTGTACAGGGTGGTGCCGACGGTGGCGTCAGCGGGCTCGCTGGAAGAAATGCTGGAGGATTCGCTGCCGGCAGTTTCACCGCAGGCGGCGACAGAGAGCAGCATCAGGCATGCCAGAAGCAGGGCGAGGAACTTTTTCATTTGTTTATTCTCCTTTTATTTGCGGTGATTTCCGCATTTTTACAAGTTAACGTGACGACCGTGATGCCGTCATCATCCCGGATCTCCATTTCGCAGGCCGGGAGGTCTTCGCCACACTCGGTTTCCCAGATGACAGTGGCGGAGCGGGAGAGGCGGATGGATTTTGCTGCGGGGATCTTTTTTGTTGAGACGGTGCCGCTGGATACCGTGACTTCTGCGGGGGAATCCAGATGAAGATCGATCTCAAAAGTATAAACGGGAGCCGCGCGATTTGCGGATGCGGGAAGCGACTGGAAAAGAATGACGCTGCCGTTGGGGGTCTGCCCGTTGATGAGTACATCCTCGCCGTTGCCGGTAAAACTGCCGAAGGAAAGAGCCAGAATGAGACAGGCGGCCAGTGCGGCGGCCAAAGGCATCACGCGGATGCGCCGGCGGCGCTTTTCGGAGGAAAGGACTTTTTCTTTCAGGGCATCGGGGGCTTTGATGTTGCGGTAGGATCGGATCTGCTCGTCGCTGAACATGACCTTCCTCCTTTCTTGAAAACTACTCCAAAGATGATTTTAAAATCTCGCGTGCGCGCAGAATGCGCATTTTCGCGGCGGAAAGGCCGATGCCAAGAATTTTGGCGGTCTGTTCCAATGAAAAGCCTTCCAGGTGATGCAGGATCACAGTCTCGCGAAGCTTGTCCGGCAGAGATTTCAGGAGGCTTGCAACCTCGGTAAATCCGTCGGTTTCCTTTGCGGCGACACCGAGTGCATCCTCCAGGGGGAGAAATTCCCGGATCTTGCGCCGCCGGGCGATGTCGTGGCAGCGGTTGACGGCGGTTCGGAGCAGCCACGCCTGTTCGTGATCGGGACTGTCGAATGCGGGGGCATGAGATATGTACCGGATGAACACGTCCTGCACCGCATCCTGCGCATCGGCATCATTTCCAAGCTGCGCGAGGGCTACGCGGTAGAGCATATCGGAATGCTGCCGATAGGCTGCGTCAATATCCGGTTTAAAGCGGGTGTTCGGCTGCAATCTTTTGCCCTCCTGTTCTATATACGCACGGGCTGCCCGGAAAGTCACATAAAAATTTTTTATTTTTTTATTTCTTTGTTTCTTGCTGCAGGATGCCTTCGCCGTTCCACGCGGGAACATACTCGGCGGTGGCGCTCAGGCGGCTTTGGGTGTAGACGGTGCGGAAGCCTTTATCGGCTAGCGCGTTCTCTACCGTGTGATACTCATAGGTGGTGACGCGGCGGTTGATCTCGGGATATTCCGATGCACGGCCTAAAGGCAGATACTGACTCATAAGGCTGATGACAATATCCTCCGGGCCGAAATTTGCGCCGAGCCAGTCAACAAGTGCAAGACTGTCAGCCTTGGCACCGGGCATGACCAAATGGCGGACAAGAACGCCTGAGGTCAGAATCCCTTCATTATTATATACGGGCGGTCCTGCAAGCCGGCGCATCGTAAGAATGGCACGGGAGGCTTTCGCAAAATAATCGGGAGCCGAAAGATAACGTGCGGAGAGGGAAGAGGAGAAGAACTTCAGATCGGGCATCCAGATGTTGAACAGATCGGCATATTC
>JAFYLV010000101.1 GCA_017556885.1 Clostridia bacterium
CAGCTTGCGGTAGCGCTCCTCGTGCTCCTTTTCGATCTTGGCAACACCCTCGAACTGGCGGGCGATGTCGTCGAAGCCCTCCTCGCGGGCAACGCGGGCGAACTCGGCGTACATCTCCGTCCACTCATAGTTCTCACCGGCGGCGGCGTCGGCAAGGTTCACGGGGGTATCGGCAACGGAGCCGCCGTGCAGCAGCTTGAACCAGAGCTTGGCATGCTCCTTCTCGTTATCGGCGGTCTCGGTGAAGATGGCGGCGATCTGCTCGTAGCCGTCCTTCTTGGCCTTGGAGGCATAGTAGGTGTACTTGTTGCGGGCCTGAGACTCGCCGGCGAAGGCGGCCATCAGATTCGCTTCGGTGCGGGATCCTTTGAGTTCCATAGTTACATCTCCTTATAAATTAATTATTTGACCCGGACGAAATCTGCCGCTCCGTGCTTGCAGATGGGGCAGACGTAATCCTCCGGAAGGGTTTCGGACGGGAGCACGTGACCGCACACGGTGCAGACCCAGCCGGAGGCGGGCGGCGGCGCGGCGGTTTTGATGTGCTTCTGATAATATTCGTAGGTCACGCTCTTGCCGGGAGCGAGGCAGGCGGCTTCATCCACCGCGGCAAAGAAGACGGTGTGGGTCCCGGCATCATAGGAGCCGACAACGGTGCAGGTGAAATAGGCATTTGCCCAGGCGGTGAGCCGCAGCAGACCGTCACCGGTGCCGACGGCCTCGGAAAAGCCGGCGAATTTATCGGCGGCACGGCCGCTCTGCATGCCAAAACGGCGGAAAAGCTCAAAAGGTGCATCCTCCGTCAGCACGGAGAGGGCAAAACGGCCGGTGGCGCGGATCATATCGTGCGTGAGGTTGTCCTTGCTGACTGCGATACTTACTGTTGCGGGGGACGAGGAGACCTGCTGTGCGGTATTGATGATGCAGGCGTTATGCCGCCCGCCCACAGAGGCGGAAAGCAGGAAAAGACCGTAGGTCAGGCTGTGAAAAGGACTGGGCATAGGCGCCTCCTGAAACAGTAATCATTCTTAATATAATGATTATATTCTATTTTTGCCGGTTTGTAAAGAATATATAATGAAAAATCCTCAGTTTTGGGGGCAGAAGAATTCGAGGCTTTCGCCATCGGGGCCTTCCACGAAGCAGAGACGGACGGGCATGGGCGGATTTGCGGGCAGGACCATATCACAGGGCTCGCGGGTGGGCTTTGCGCCGGCTGCAAGGGCGGCGGCAAAGGCGGCATCCACATCGGAGGTGCCGATGGCAAGATGGAAGAAGTGACCCTCGGGGATGTATTCATCCCCGCCGCCGAAGAGCTCGATGCAGGTGCCGTTGCCGATGTCGAGCAGGGCGATGTTGCCGGAGGCGCCGACCCAGTTTGCGCGCACCTTCATACCGAGTGCCTTGTAGAATTCCAGAGAACGGTTGAAATTGGAGGCGCGCAGGGCGATGTGATGGACATATGTGTTGGGGATGATCTTGTTCATGTTCGTGATGACTCCTTTATTGATCGTTTTCGTTTGTGTAAGTCTCAAACTGGGATATATACAGCTCGTGGTAACGGCCGCGCTTGGCCATGAGCTCCTCGTGAGTGCCCTGCTCCACCACGTCGCCGTCGGCAATGACGAGGATGGTGTCCGCATTGCGGATGGTGGAGAGGCGGTGGGCGATGACAAAGCAGGTGCGGCCGCGCATGAGGTTCTGCATAGCTTCGGAGATGCGCTGCTCGGTCCGGGTATCGACGTTGGAGGTGGCCTCATCGAGGATGAGCATGCGGGAATCGGAGAGCATGGCGCGGGCGATGGTCAAGAGCTGCTTCTGTCCCTTGGAGATGTTGATGGCATTGTCCCGCAGGACGGTGTCATATCCCTCGGGCAGATGGGATATGAAGGAATGGATCTTTGCTGCCTTTGCCGCGGCGATGACTTCCTCGCGGGTGGCACCGGGGCGGCCGTAGGCAATGTTTTCATAGATGGTGCCGCGGAAAAGCCAGGTATCCTGCAGGACCATGGTGAAGGCGGAACGGAGGCTTTCCCGGGTCAGGGAGGCGATATTCTTGCCGTCGATGGAGATGGACCCGGCATCTACATCGTAGAAACGCATAAGAAGGTTGATGACGGTGGTTTTTCCGGCGCCGGTAGGGCCGACGATGGCCACCAGCTTGCCCGGCTCTGCCCGGAGGGAGAAGTCGCCGAGGATGGTGCGCTCGGGGGTATAGCCAAAGCGGACATGGTCAAAGACCACCTCGCCCTTGGGATTGGTCAGCACCTCTGCATCGGGGGCATCGGGGGGCTCGGGCTCCTCGTCGATGAGACGGAAGACACGCTCGGCGGCAGCAAAGGCGGACTGAAGCTCTGCAATGACGTTGGCAAATTCGTTGATGGGACCGGCGAATTTGCGGGAATAGAGAACGAAGGAGGAGATGCTGCCGAGGCTGATGCCGCCGGCAATGTACAGCAGTGCGCCAAAGAGGCTGACCAGCGACAGGGAGAGGTTGTTGATGAAGTTCATGGAGGGGCCGGTGACGGTGCCAAAGCACTCCGCCTTGATAAAGGAGGAGATGGCATCCTCGTTCTTTTTATCAAAGCGGTCGAGGATGACACCCTCGCGGCGGTAGGCCTTGATGGTCTTCTGGCCGCCGGTCATTTCTTCAACAAATCCGTTGAGTGCACCCAGCTTTGCCGAACGGCGGCGGAAAAGGGGACGCACCTTTTTGGTGATGAACCGGGTGGTGAGTACGGAAAGCGGGGTGGTGAGAAGCACAACGATGACCAGCTTCGGCGAGATGGCAAACATCATCATAAATGCGCCGATGACGGTGATGGAGCTTTTCATGATGGTGACCACGTCGGTGGAGAGGGTAGCATTCACGGTGTCGATATCGTAGGAGATGACGGAGATGATGTCGCCCGTCTGCCGGCGGTCAAAGTAGGATACGGGAAGCTCGGACAGTCGCTGGAACACGTCGCGGCGCATGGCGGTGACGGTGCGGCGGGAGAGGAAGATCATTACGATGGAGAGCAGATAGGCAAGGATCGCGGAGGATAGGTAGAAAACCACCATCTGCAGCACATAACTGATGACAACGGGGAAATCGCACTGGCCGGGGCCGATGCCGAAGGCATCTATGGCTTTGCCGGAGAGGCTGGGACCCCACAGGGCGAGAAGCTCGGAGGTGATGACCAGCAGAAAAGCAAGTACAAGCAGCAGCTTATAGCGGTAGAGATAGGTCCACAGGCGGCGCAGGATGCGCTTTTTTTCAACGGGGGCATTGGAAAGCTGACGTTTGTCGCCGCTGGTTTCCGCGGCGGCGTAGTTATTTTTGCCGGTGCCGGGCAGGTTGGCTCTCATTTTTCCTCACCTCCCAGCTGAGTTTCGGCAATGTTGCGGTATTCATCCGAAGTCGCCATCAGCTCTTCGTGGCGGCCGCGGGCGATGACCTCACCGTCATCCATGACGAGAATGAGATCAGCATGCATGATGGAGCTGACACGCTGCGCAACGATGATCTTGGTGGACTCGGGATAATTTTCAAAAAGGGCACGGCGAAGGTTTGCGTCGGTCTTATAGTCCAGCGCACTGGAGGAATCGTCCAGAATCAGGATCTCCGGACGGGCGGCAAGGGCGCGGGCAAGAAGAATGCGCTGCCGCTGACCGCCGCTGACGTTGGTGCCGCCGGCGGTCAGCATATGATCCAGCCCGTCGGGAAGCTGGGATACGAATTCGGTCGCCTGAGCGTCCCGGAGCGCCTCCAGAATGCGTTCGTCGGGAATATCGCGGCCAAAGGATACGTTTTCCCGCAGAGTATCCGAAAGAATGAAGTCATTCTGGAAGACCATGCCGAACTTCGGACGGAGCTCATCCGGCGGCAGGGTACGGATATCCTCGCCGTCGATGCGGATGATGCCCTCGTCGGGATCGTAGAGACGCAGAAGCAGGGAAATGAGAGTGGATTTGCCGGAACCGGTGGTGCCGATGATACCGAGAGTATCGCCGCGCTCAAGACTGAAGGAGAGAGCATTGATGTTGTCCGATTCACGGGTCTCCGTACGGGAATAGGAGAAGGTCACATTGTCAAAGGCAATGTGAGAGGAGCCGATTATTTCGCTGCCGGGCAGCACGGGCATATCCTCTGCGCAGTTCAGGACCTCGGCAACGCGGTTTGCGGAGGCGATGCCCTTGGAGGTAAAGGCAAAGACGTTGGTGATACCGATCATGCCGTTAAGGATCATAGTAAAATAGGACAGGAAGGCAATGACGGTGCCGGGCTCCGTCATTCCGCCGTGGACGCGGTTTGCACCGACGATAACGATCAGACAGAGACCGAGGTTGAGAATGAGGGTGGTGGCCGGGCTGGAGGCGTTCATGATCAGACCGGCGGTCTGCTCCTTTGCGGCAAGATCTTCGTTGATATTATGGAAACGGGTGCGCTCATATTCCGTGCGGGAAAGCGCCTTGATGACGCGCACGCCCGTCAGGTTTTCCTGCACACAGCGCACCAGACGGTCGACGGTGTCCTGCACGCGGGTGTACATGGGGATGCCGTATCGGGTGACGAGAAAAACGATGATGGCAATGGCCGGCAGGCAGGCCACAAGCATCAGCGTCAGCACGGGATCAAGAAAGAGGGTGACGGCGATGCCGCCGATGAGAATAATGGGGGCGCGGAAGCCGATGCGCTGCAGACGCGCGGTCATCTGGCTGACGTTGTAGGTGTCCGAGGTCATGCGGGAAATGAGGGAAGGAACGGTGAAGCTATCGATCTGACGGGAGGAAAGAGAGGAGATCTTTGCAAACAGATCCCGCCGGAGGGCGCGGGTGATGCGTCCTGCGGTGTAGGCAGCCATGCAGTTTGCGGTGATGTTGGTGGCCACGGCAAGCACCGTGACACCGACCATAAGGATACCCCAGCGCCAGACGGCGGCGGTGTCTCCCGTGGGGGCAACATCGTCAATGAGGGTGGCAAGCACCGAGGGAATGACGAGATCGCAGATGGTGGCAATAAATTTGATGGAAAGGCCGATGATGATCATCAGCGTGGAGGGGCGGACGTAACGGAAGAAGGTTTTCACGGCTGCACGTCTCCTTCCGCATAGGCAACGGCGCGGGCGCGCATGCGCTGCATCATGGAGGAGAGGGTTTCGCGCTCTTCTTCCGTGAAATCCTCTGTCAGATATTCGCGCCAGCGGGCCAGGGCGGCGCGGACCTCGGGGAGCGCGGCCTTACCCTTCTCCGTGGGGAAGATGCAGAGGGCGCGGGCATCGGTCTCCGAGGCTTCGCGGCGAATAAATCCTTCGGTCTCCAACGCGGCAAGCTGGCGCGCGACGGTGCTTTTGTTGACGTACAGAAGCTTTGCAAGTCCTTCCTGAGTGATACCCGGATTTTTGCATATGTGCAGGATATAGGAATGCTGCCAGTTGGAAAGTCCCAACGGTGCCAGCTGCTCGCCGCAGTAGAGCACGCCGCAGCGATAGACGACGGACAGTTCCCCGTGAAAGGTGGATGCCATGAAATGCCTCCTTGAAATACGATCAAAAAGATAGTTGCATTTGCAACTATCCATAGGATACCATGTGAATCCGGGCTTGTCAAGGCGGGAGAAAATAAAAATGGAATCCCCCCCAAAAAAAGGCTTGACAAAAAACCGTGTTAATGATATCATACAGTTAGAACCGTATGAATCGATGAATACAGTTTAAGTGAGGGGAGCCTATGGTATCCTTTGAAAATTTGGTACTGGATGACAACACGCCCATCTATCAGCAGATCCTGGACTTTGTGCGCCGGGGGATCGTGGCGGGTGCGATTTCCGACGGGGAGGAGCTTCCCTCCCGCCGGGTGCTTTCTGCGCTGCTGGGGGTCAATCCCAACACCGTGCAGCGCGCCTGCCGGCTGCTGGAGGAAGAGGGGCTGGTGGTGAGCCACACGGGTGCCAAGAGCTGCATCTCCGTGGATGATGCCCGCCGGGCGGAGATCCGTCGGGAACTGCGGGCGGAGGAAGCCCGGGCGGCGGCGCGCCGCTTCAAAAGCCTTGGCCTTACGGCAGACGAGGCGGCAGAGCTTTTGGTGATGCACTGGGAAGGGGGAGAAAAGGATGCATAAACATATTGCGACGGCGGGAATGTACGTCCGCATAAATATCCTGCGGGTGATCGCGGTCCTGCTTGTAACTGTGACGGCGGAGGTGCTGCTGTTTTGCCGCGTGGCCTCTATGCCCAATACGGGGCTTGAGGACGTGATCGACCGAAGCGGAGTAATGTGGGTAATGGCGGCAGCCTTTGTCCTGCTGACGGTGCAGCTTTGTGCGGCCGGCGGGGATCGGGGTGGCCGACAGAATTACACCTTGCAGCGCCTTGCCCTGCAGGAGCGGACGGTGACCTTTTGGCAGATGGCGGTCAATGCGCTGTTTTATCTGCTTTTCTGGACGCTGCAGGGGCTTGCGCTGATCATCCTGTGCGCGGTCGTGCGGGATACCGGCGATGTTCTTTCCGGGCAGGCGCTCTTTCTGGCCTGCTGGCGTTCCCCCTTGCTGCATGGATTGATTCCCATGGGCGAGGTGCTGATTTGGATACGGAACGTCTGTTTCTGCGCCGTTCTCGGAATTGTGACGGCAAAATTTTCCTGGTGCCGCCGTCGGGGAAAATTCGGTGTCGGAGTACTGTTTGCGGCGGCTGCTTGTCTGCTTTTCTTCCCGCGTGAGGTGGGAAAAGCGGTGGAGGACACGCTGGCCATGCTCTTTTTGTTGACTGTCGCATCAGGGGCGGTGACCGGGATCGTGACGGAGGAGGAAGAGGACGATGAAAAAACTCAAAAGGCTTCTTGAAAGGCTTCTTCCGCCGGGTATGGATCCGAAGACTCTGTGCGGCACCTTTATTACGGGTGCGGTGATCTCGACGCTCGGAAGCCTCACCTTCTGGCTGCGCTACACCACGGCGCTTTATACGCTGTATGAAACGGTGGGCGGAAGATCCCAGCGGATCGAGGGCGCGATGATGCCCGATTTTATTGCGCTGCTTGGCGATGCGAGCTTGGAAAACGCACTTGCCTGCTTTGTGATCCTTGCCTGCATTATGCCGCTTTTTGCCATCTATCATTATCTCTATCACCGGCAGGGAGCGCGCAGCGATTATCTGATGCGGCGGCTGCCGCGGCGATGGGTGTGGCATGCGCGGTGTCTTGCGCTGCCGCTGCTTGCGGGCGCGGCGGCACTGGCACTGGGTTTTGTCGTGCTGATGCTTGATTTTGGATTATATATGCTCTTTACGCCCGGGGATGCGATCCTGCCGGGACAGTGGCTGAAGATATGGAGTGTGTTGTAAATGCTGAAGATTGAAAAACTGAGCAAACGGTACGGCGGCAAGCGTGCGCTGGACGACGTGACGGTGGAGCTGCCCCGGGGCGAGATCATCGGTCTCTTTGGCGAAAACGGAGCCGGTAAAACCACCCTTATGAAGGCGGTACTGGGGCTCATACCGTTTACGGGAGCGATCACGCTGGACGGTGAGTCCATCGGACGCAGGAATATCGAGAAATTCTCCTTTGGCACCTGCGAGCATTCCTTTATCCCGAACCTCACGGCTATGGGACACCGGGACTTTTATGAGGAAATGTTTCCTTCCTTTTCCGAAAAGCGCTTCAACGGGCTGATGGATTTCTTTGAGCTTCCGCGTCACCGTCCGATCCACACCTTTTCCGCCGGTCAGAAGAACCAGTTTGAGGTCATTATGGCCCTTTCTCAAGGGGCGGACTATATCCTGCTGGATGAGCCCTTTGCGGGCAATGACGTATTCAACCGGGAGGATTTTTACCGGGTGCTGCTGGGCATTCTGGAACCCCGTGAGACGGTGATCCTCTCCACCCATCTCATTGAAGAGGTCTCCGATTTTGTCGGACGGGCGCTGCTTCTGCGCCACGGAAGACTGGTGGGGGATGCTTCGGTGATGGATCTGGAGGATCGGGGACTGAGCCTGATGGACTACATCAAGGAGACCTATCATTACCGGGCGGACCGGGTCAGCCGCGCCCTGCGCGAGCTCGGCGGGGAGGAGGATGAGGCATGAAAAAGCTGCTGAGCCTCTTTTTATGCCTGGTGTTCGCCGGCGCAACCGCCTGCGGTCTTCTCGCTGCCGGGATCGAACAGAGCCGGGAGGCGGTTTCGGTGGAATGTACGCCGGTATTCGGTGATGCCGAATATCTTTCCGGCGCGGAGGTGGATTTCAACGTCATGTTTGGAAAACACCTGCTATGGCAAAACAGCTGGAGCCCGGAGACGGACGACCGCGCGGGATCGGGGTTTACCTTTGCTTTTCTCGGACGGCAGCCGGAGGTGACGGTCGAGTATTGGGGGCTGGGTCTGCGCGTGAGTCCTGCGGAGAATCTCGGCGGCTATGCGGGCAAGCGGGAAAACGATCTGGACCGCGCCTTTCGCGAGATCTACGACAGTATCAAGCCCGGCGAGAGGAAAACCTTTGAGCTTCGCGTTGCCGATTATCTGGATTACTATCCCCTTTCGGGACGGCTGCAGCTGCCGGGGCTTACGATGAATTACTTTGATTCCTTCAATGAGCAGGAAGTGCAGTTTATAACGAAAATGGAGGAATTTCTCCGCATCCCGGTGCTGCCGGACGAGGTGCTGGAGATCGAGGTGGACCGCTCCTCCGACGGAGCGACCACCGGCATCGGCTACGGAAGCAAGGAAGAGTACGATTCCTATTACATGGAAACCGTGGGCTTTGTGGCGCAGGATGCCTGCTATTTCACCTTTTCGCCCAAAACCGCGAAGGGTGCGACCGTTGATACCTCCCATATTCCCGGCGGCTACGGCATTTACCGGCTGCCCTATACGGTGCGGGAGGGCAAGACCGAGGTGGATGCGTCGGATTGCAGCCTGTTCTTCCCGCTGGATCCGACGGATGATATCTACGAGATGTTCTGCATCGAGGATCGGATCTATCTCGTGGTGACGGAGGGGGAGGAGGTCGTTCTTCGGGAGCTGGAGCTTTCCACGGGCCGCGAGCTCTCGCGGCTGGTCATTGCCCGGAACGTGCGGATCTACGATCTGCATCGATTTGACGGCTTCCTTGTGGCGGACACCTCCGATGGCCGCATGACGGTGGTCACCCTGGGAGATACCCCGGCGGTGGCGCTTTCGGTAAAATCGGAGCATACGGAGCTTCACGGCTTCAATTACGGATCCCGGGAGACCATGGCCTGGGACGGGGAGCGGCTGCTCATTGCCAACACCCTGCCGCTGCAGGAGGATTGGGTCAGAGGAACGGGATTTCGCCTTGTGGTTTACGATGCCGGGGGACTTCGGTACGCCGGCATCTATCAGTCGAGTCTGCTATCCCCCGGAGACGGTGGAAACTGGTCGGAAATGTGCCGACCGGACGAATACGGCCCCGCCCTTTCGGTGCGGTGGAGATAAAATAAGAGCCTCTGCTTTTTTTGGCAGAGGCTCTTTTATGTTAGTCATTTTCTTCGTCGGGGAGGTCTTTCACCGTTAGGATATCCTTTTCTGCGAGGCGGGCGCGAATATCGGCAACGCGGCCGTCCCAGGAGCAGGTGCGTGCCCGGGCAAGCTGGGCGGCGATCTGTGCCTCGGTGCGGGGCTGCAGGGCAGCCTTGCAACCGTCGAGGAAATCACGGGCATCCCGTGCAACGTAGGAAACGTCGGCAAACTCCGCCACCTGGGCTGGATTGCGGGTGGAAACGATGGGCTTGCCGGTGGCGAGATATTCGTAGAACTTCAGGGGGCTGACATCGGCGGTGAGGGCGGAGTCGGCAAAGGGATTTAAGCAGACGTCGAAGCGGGAAATGTAGGCGGGCAGCTCTTTCTGGGGCTTGGGGCCCAGCCAGCGGATGTTCTTGCGCTCCGGGATGGTGATATCCGGTCCCTTGGGGCCGACAAGCACGACGGTGGCCTCCGGATGCTCATCCGCCAGGGCGGCGATGAGCCCGAGATCCACCCAGTTGCGGATGTGACCCACAAAGCCGAAGACGGGGCCGGTGATATCCGCAAGCTCTGCCGGGGGATCCTGCGGATCCATGGCGCGGCCAAAGAGCTCACAGTCCACACCGTTGGGAATGAAATGGGCAAAGTCGCTGAACTGGGAGAGCCGTTCGTGCAGACCCTTTGCAGTGGAGAAGACGGCATCGCAGCGGCGGCAGAGGTCTTCCTCCATGCGATCCACAAGCTTCGGGGAAAGATGGCCGGAATAGGCGCTGTGGCGGTCGACACAGTCGTAGACCAAAGCATCCTTGTTGAGGTATTTTACCACGTCGGCATACATGGGAGAATAGGTCCAAACCACGGGGGAGGAGAAGCTCTCTGCAAGGCAGATCTTCCGCAGCCAGGGCAGGATGAGCATCTGCATATTGAAGCGGTTGATGCTGCGCATTTTGTAATAGAAGGGCAGGATGGGGGGAAGGTGCCAGACGGTGATGTTGGGGTAGCCTTCGGGATGGTAGCAGGAAAGGCGCTC
>JAFYLV010000102.1 GCA_017556885.1 Clostridia bacterium
ATCTGATAATTGAAATTTCCGCCGACACCGATTACGCCGTATATCTTAACGGTAGCCTTGTCGCGTTCGGTCAGTACCCCGACTACCCCGATAGAAAGATATACGATACCGTTGATCTGACAGACAAGGCAAAAATCGGCAAAAACGGTCTCTATATAGTCGGCTACCACTGCGGCGAGCATTTTTCGACACATATTGCGCGCCCTGCGGGAATTCGCTTCGAGGTGACCGAAAACGGAAAGGCGATTGTCGTTTCGGACGAAAATATACTTTCTCGCCTCGATCCATATTTCGTACAGCACGCCGAGAGCAAAATAACGAATCAGCTCGGCTTCACGTACGCCCTTGACCTTACGGCTACCGAGGCCGAATATGCCAAATCGGTCGTAACCGAGACCGCAAAGGGCGAAATGTACCCCCGTCCGATAAAGAAACTCGACCTACTCGACCGCGTTCCGAGCAAACTCGTAAAAAGCGGAACCTTCACGCTCAACGGCGGCGACCGTGCCTCTGACAGAATGCAGAATGCGTTTCTTTTCGAGGGCGAGGGCGGAAAAGACGGCGAATTTTATATATTTGATCTCGGAAGCGAGCAGACGGGGCTATGTGATATTGACTTCGAGCTTGAGAGCGAATGTAAGGCCGAGATCGGCTGGGGCGAACACCTGACCGACGGAAGATGCCGCACGGCAGTGCGTAATTTTGCAGTTGAGATCGTCGCAAACAAGGGAAGAAACTACGTAGTCAACCCAATGAGACGCTTTGGCGGACGCTATTTCCAGATATTCGTCTACGGAAAGGCGAAGGTAAACTACCTCGGCATCCTCCCGACACCCTATCCGATAACCGAAAAGCCCGTTTTGCTTGAAAATGAGCTTGACGAAAGAATTTACAAAACCTGTATAAATACCCTTCGCCACTGTATGCACGAGCATTACGAGGACTGCCCGTGGCGTGAGCAGGCGCTTTACGCAATGGACAGCCGAAACCAGATGCTTTGCGGATATTATGCATTCAAGGAATACGATTTTGCGAGAGCCTCTTTGCAGTTGATGTCAAAAGAAGCCTGCGGGAATTTCGCTATGGCATTCAAGGAATTTTATAAGACACCCTCCAAATACTCTCCGTAAAGTGTCTCCAGTTTCTCTCTGGCTGCGGCTTCAAAGCGGTCACAGGCAACCAGCAGGCGGTCGCCTTTTTCTGTCAGCAGACTGCCGGTACCAGACGGTCCCCCTTTGTTGCGCAGAATCAGAGGATAGCCGACGGCATCTTCAGCTGCATTTAACAGATTCCATGCGGTGGAATAGGAAATCTGCATCCGGCTGCAGGCATCACGTACAGACTGGGTTTCCCGGATCAGCCGCAGCATCGTAATCAGTTTGGTATCCAGCAGGTTTTTTCCACGGCAGAGCTTAAATTCTGGAACCAGACGGGTCAGTTTACGTTCATGCTCCTCAATGTGTGTCTTCTTTTGGGCAGCCTCACCAGCAGACAAAACTACACCCGCGTCTTCCACATTCATACGAACGAATTCCTGCATGGCTATCACAGCGGCAATATCCCTCACACCGACAAGCCGAGCAGCGCAACGGCTCTTTATCAATATCGGCTGACCTGCACAACCGCAGAAAACAGGAAGAACCATATCTTCCCCCGATACCAGAAGATCCACCAATGTATCTGGATCCAAAAGCGGGCGATCCGCATCCATCAAATAAATCCACTCACATTTACCGGACAGGTAACGAAGGCCCATGTCAATCGATGCATCCTCTTTTTCCGGTTGGGGATTCTGCAGAAAATAGACACCGTACTGCGCAAGCTGCTTTTCCATCTTTTTATCATCCGGACCGGTAATCACTGCAATCTGTGTCACACCGGATTTATGAAGCGTCGCAATCATTCTTTGAGCAACGGTGATTTCTCCGGATGGAAACATGGGATTTGCGTGTTTTCCCGTTGCAATCAGAACTGCACCAAGCTTCATTGTTGTCACCTCCGAAACGCAAAAAGGAGGGATTCTACCGAATCCCTCCCCTAAAACTTCTGATGTTATCTGTGGGGAAGGCCTGTGCCGTTTTCGTCTTCCTCATGTAGACATCTATTATTATATTTCAAAATATTCCTTATGCAAGGTTGCCGGAACACTTCTGTGTGAAACTGCACGAAAACGAATCAATTCGCACATAATTTATTCCTGCACAATATGCCGCTTTCCCAAGTACATGGGGCGGTCAGACTGTCGACATAAAGATGTATGAACGTTGACTTGCAGCTCCGGATAAATCTCCTTTGCTCCATCATATATTTGTCTTTGCACCCCTTCGCAAAGTGTTCGTGCCTCAATGGTCAACTTTCCATCGAAGGATGCCCGATAATCCAGCAATTCCGGAATGTGAAACAGTTCGCTGTCCAGTTCCTCAATAGAAATGATTCCTTCCTGTCGGGAAACGGTATCGATGCGTCTGGTGACACCGCCGCAGGGACACTGGGGCAGAATTCGTGTATAATCTCCTGTTCGGTAGCGGATCAGGGGCATCGCTTCGGCGCCGATGGTGG
>JAFYLV010000103.1 GCA_017556885.1 Clostridia bacterium
AGTCGGCTCTGTATTCTTCCTTGCCTGCATGATCTTCCTGTATTTCCTGCGGGCTCATGCCGTGAAGGTTCTCTACTTTGCCTTCCCCGCCGCTTGTGTGCTTGCGATCATCTACTATATCTACCAGCGTGAGTTTACTCTCACCTCTCTCTACACCGGTTTTGCGCTTCTTTTCCTGTATTTTGAGTGCTATTGCCGTCAGAACACCCGCCCCTATCAGGCTGCTCTGTACGCCGCTATCGCGGTGATCGGCGGTTTGATTCTCCTCGGTGTTACGTTCCTTGCAGGAAAGAAGGGCGGCAAGCTCTTCGGCGTTCGCCTTTGCGATCCCTCCCCCCGGCTTCTCGCCCCCGTGGTTATGCCTGCCGTGGTGCTGATCGTCGCTGCCGTCGCCTATTTCAAGCCCACCTTCCTTCCCCTGATGTTCGTTGTCCTCGTTGCCTATCTTGTGATGCTCGTCGGCTACACCGTCAAGCTACCCAACAACTGATCCGTATTCATTCCGGAGCAGCCGAACAAACACGGCTGCTCCTTTTATTTTAAAATACCGGAGGTAAATCCACCATGACCGATCGCGCCGCATATGCAAAACAGCGTTTTGAGGAAGGCCTCAACTGCGCCCAGGCGGTTTTTGCCGCATTTTCCGATATCACCGGGATCGATGAAGACATGTCCCTTCGCCTCTCCTCCTCCTTTGGCGGCGGCATGGGCCGCATGCGCGAGGTCTGCGGCGCACTTTCCGGTGCATTTCTCGTAGCCGGTGTGCTTTGGGGCAATTACGATCCGACGGATGCCGCCGCAAAAAAGGCACACTATGCCCGTATCCAGCAGATCGCCGCGGAGTTCCGCGAGGAAAACGGCGATATTCTCTGCCGCAACATCCTTGGCCTGAAGACCGCCGGCCCCGATGATCCCACCCCTGCAGCCCGTACGCGCGAGTACTATGCCTCCCGCTCCTGCGGAGACTGCGTTGCTTCCGCCGCCGCGATCCTGCAGCGTATGATCGACAAAGAATCGAAATAATCACTCGTATCCGTTGCAATTTTCCTTCCTTTCCTGTAAAATAGACATAATACATATGCGTTTTCGAAAGGAAGTACAGACATGTCGGAACACCGCATTATTTCTAACATTAAAGAAAACAGTCCCGCCCACGCATCGATCCCCTTTTGGAGCTGGAATGACCGTCTGGAGCCGGAAAGACTCCGGGCCCAGATCCGGCGCATGAAGGAGATCGGCATGGGCGGTTTTTTCATGCATGCTCGTTTCGGACTGGAGACGGAATATCTCTCCGACGAGTGGTTTGACGCCATCCTTGCCTGCATTGACGAGGCCGAGAAGCTCGATATGGAAGCCTGGTCCTACGATGAGAACGGCTGGCCCAGCGGCTTCGGCGGCGGAAAGCTTCTGGAAGATCCTGCAAACCATGCCATGGGCCTCGTCCCCGCGATCGAAGAAACCTTCCCCACCGATGAGAAGGTTATGGCGGTCTACCGCATTGCAGACGGCACATGCACCCGCCTTTCTGCCGACGACGGCAACGGAAACTACTATGTTGTACGTCTTCGTGTAGATGACACTTATGTAGATACCATGGATCCCGCAGTTACCGCGCGTTTTATCGCCTGCACCCACGAGGAATACAAGCGCCGCATCCCCGAGAAGGATTTCGGCCGCCGGATGCCCGGCTTTTTCACCGACGAACCCCAGTATTACCGCTGGTCAACTCCCTATTCTCTGACGCTTCCCGACGCCTTTACCGAGCGCTACGGCTACGACATCTGGCAGGCCGTTCCCGCCCTCTTTTGGGATTTTGACGGTGCAGAGGCGCTGCGCTACGATTATTTCAGCCTTTGCCACGACCGTTTTATGCAGGGCTTTATGGAGCCTGTGTACCGCTGGTGTGAGGAAAACGGCGTGCAGCTCACCGGCCACGGCATTGAGGAATCCTCTCTCTCCGGCCAGATGATGTGCTGCAGCGGCGTTATGCCCCTGTATGCCTTTGAGCATCTGCCCGGCATCGACTATCTCGGCCGCGGGCTGAATACCGACCTTGCCGGAAAGCAGATCGGCAGCGTATGCGCGCAGCTGGAGAAGCCCCGCGCCATCACCGAGACCTTTGCATGCTGCGGTTGGGACGTTTCCCCCCGCGATCTTCGCAACATCGCGGAGCTGCAGTACGTCAACGGTCTTAACATGATGTGCCAGCACCTCTATCCCTTCTCCTCCCGCGGTCAGCGCAAGCGCGACTATCCCGCCCATTATTCCGAGACCCTGCAGTGGCAGGATGAGTTTGCCGACTTCAACAACTACTTTAACAATCTCGGTGCCGCCCTTGCCTACGGTCATGAGGCGGCGGACGTGCTCGTCATCCATCCCATGCATTCCGCCTATCTCTGCTATAAGCGCGAGGAACGCACCTCCGTGGAGCATCTTGACCGGGAGCTCCGCGAGACCATGAAGTGGCTTGGTGACCGCCAGATCCCCTACCATTTCGGCGATGAGCGCCTCATGCGCGACTACGCCGCCGTGGAGGGCGATGTGCTCCGTGTCGGTGCCTGCCGTTACAAGTATGTCTTCCTGCCGAGCTGCGATACGCTGGATGCCTCCACGGTTGCGCTTCTGCGCCAGCTTCTCGCCGCCGGCGGAAAACTGGTCACCTTTGGCCGCATGCCCACCCGCATAGACGGACATTTTGCAAATCTTTCCGACATTTGCGCAACCATGACCCTTGAGGAACTGGAAGCCGCCGCTCCGCTGCACATTGACTGCGCGGGTGAGATTGCCGAAGGTCTGCGCGTTCAGCTGCGCGAGGGAGATGACGGACGTCTTCTCTTTATTAAAAACCTCACCGGCAAGGATATGGATCTGCACATCTTTTCCCGGGGCTTTGCCTCTGTTGCCGCCCTTTCCATGGACGATCTTTCGCTCTCCGCCCTGCGCGCCCGCAAGGCAGAGGACGGCATGGAAGCGCGTCTTTTCCTGGAAGCCGGCCATTCTGCGGTGCTCATTGACAGCGCCGAGCCTGCCGCCCTTCCCTACGATCTTCCCTGGCGCACATG
>JAFYLV010000104.1 GCA_017556885.1 Clostridia bacterium
AGCGTAGCCGGGATGATACACTTCATCAACGATGCCCGTTGCCAGGCCGATCTGGTTGCCGTAGGAGGCATAACCGGCCGCGGCAGTGGTAACCAGCTTGCGCTGGGGCAGCTTGCCGGGGATGGTGTCCTCCAGAGGCTTCCGGGGATCACCGGCACCGGTCACGCGCATAGCCTGGTGGACATAGGCACGGCCGGACAGGGGGTCACGGATACAGCCGCCGATACAGGTGGCAGCACCGCCGAAGGGCTCGATCTCGGTGGGGTGATTGTGGGTCTCGTTCTTAAACATCAGCAGCCAGTCCTGATCCTCGCCGTTGACCTTGGCAGTGACATGGATGGAGCAGGCGTTGATCTCCTCGCTTTCGTCAAGCTCGGGCAGCGCGCCGCGCTTTTTCAGGGTCTTGACGGCGATGGTGGCGATGTCCATCAGGGTCTGGGGACGCTTGGCGGCCTTTTCCTCACCGTAGACCTCGACACGGGCAGCAAGATAGCGCTCGTATGCGGCGGCAACGGCGGGATCGTCGATCTTCACCTCATCGATGTGGGTGGAGAAGGTGGTGTGGCGGCAGTGGTCGGACCAGTAGGTATCCACAAGGCGGACCTCGGTGATGGTGGGATCGCGCTTCTCATCATCGCGGAAATAGGCCTGCAGGAACTTCAGATCGTCCAGATCCATAGCAAGTCCGCGGGCATCCAGGAACTCGGAAAGGGCGGTCTCGTCCATGGCGGTGAAGCCGGTGAGGGTCTCCACCATGGGGGGAACGGCATGGTCGCGGGCCAGGGTGGCAGGCTTCTCAAGGCTTGCCTCGCGGCACTCCACGGGGTTGATGAGATAGCCGCGGATGGCGGTGAGATCCTCCTCGGAAAGCTTGCCGGAGAGGATGTAAACACGGGCGTTGGAAACGAGGGGACGCTCCACGCCGGCCATCAGCTGGATGCACTGGGCGCAGGAGTCGGCACGCTGATCAAACTGGCCGGGGAGAGCCTCCACGGCGAGGATGTGGTGCAGATTTTTCGGCTCGGGGAAGGTCTCGTCATAGATGATGTCGACCTGCGGCTCGGAAAAGACGGTGTTCTTTGCCGCGGCATAGACCTCGGGATCGATGTTTTCCACATCGTAGCGGTTGAGGATGCGCACGTCCTCCAGGGCGGTGATACCGAGGAAGGAGCGAAGGTCGCTCTTGACCTTTTCGCTCTCGGGGGAAAGGCCGGGGCGCTTTTCTACATAAATACGATAAACCATAGTCTCTTTTTATCCCTTCAGTGCCTGCAGAGCGCGGCGACCGATGTCGCGGCGGCAATAGGCGTTGTCAAAGTGGATGCGGTCGGTGAGGGCATAGGCTGCAGCGAGGGCAGCGGGTAGATCCTCGGCCACGGCGGTGGCGCCAAGCACGCGTCCGCCGGAGGTGACGAGCACACCGTCCTTCTCAGCCGCACCGGCCACGAAGATGTCCTCCTTCTCGCCGGTTTCGGGGAGGGTGATGACAAATCCCTTTTCGTAATGCTCGGGGTAGCCGCGGCTGGCAAGAATGACGCAGGCCGCCGCGCCGGAGGAGAACTTGACCTCCGTCTCGGCAAGGGTACCGGCCTCGCAGGCGCGCATGATCTGCAGCAGATCGCTCTCCAGCAGAGGAAGCACAACCTGGGTCTCGGGATCGCCGAAGCGGCAGTTGTACTCGATGACCTTGGGGCCGTTCGGGGTGAGCATAAGGCCGAAGTAGAGGCAGCCCTTGAAGGTGCGGCCTTCAGCATTCATGGCCTCGATGGTGGGAATAAAGATCTCGCGCATGCAGCGCTCGGCCATATCGGCGGTGTAGTAGGGGTTGGGGGCGATGGTGCCCATGCCGCCGGTGTTGAGACCCTCGTCATTGTCGTGGGCGCGCTTGTGGTCCATGGAGGAGACCATGGGCTTGACGCACTTTCCGTCGGTGAAGGCGAGGACGGAGACCTCGGGTCCGGTGAGGAATTCCTCAATGACCACCGTGGTGCCGCTCTTACCGAAGATGCCCTCCTCCATCATGGAGCGGACGGCGGCACGGGCATCCTCGCGGGTCTCGCAGATGAGAACGCCCTTGCCGAGGGCAAGACCGTCAGCCTTGACAACGGTGGGGATGGGGCAGGATTCCACGTAGGAAAGTGCCTCGTCCTTGTCGGTGAAGGTGCGGAAGGCGGCGGTGGGGATGTTATATTTTGCCATAAGGGCCTTGGAGAAGGCCTTGCTGCCCTCAATGATGGCGGCGTTGGCCTTCGGTCCGAAGCAGGGGATGCCCTTTTCGTTCAGGGCATCCACGCAGCCGAGGACGAGGGGATCATCCGGGGCGACCACGGCAAAATCGATTTTGTTTGCGATTGCAAAATCCACGATGGCGGGAATATCCTTGGCACCGATCTCGGGATGGCACTCGGCGTCCGCCGCGATGCCGCCGTTGCCGGGGCAGGCGAAGATCTTTTCGCAGTCAGGGCTTTTTTTCAGGGAGCGGATGATGGCGTGCTCACGTCCGCCGCCGCCCACAACAAGAATTTTCACGGGCAAATTCTCCCTTTTCTATCAATGGTGGAAGAGACGCAGGCCGGTGAAGGCCATAGTGATGCCAAGCTCGTTGCAGCGCTCGATGACCACGTCGTCACGGATAGATCCGCCGGGTTCGGCGATGTAGTCGGCACCGCTGGCATAAGCGCGCTGGATGTTGTCATCGAAGGGGAAGAAAGCATCGCTGCCCAGGGCCACGCCGCGGATACCGGCGAGATAGGCCTTCATTTCCTCAGCGGTGAAGGGATCGGGACGGGTGGTGAAATACTTCTGCCAGATGCCCTCGGCGCAAACGTCCTCTTCGTTCTTGTTGATGTAGCCGTCGATGACGTTGTCGCGCTCGGGACGGGAAAGCTCGGGCTTGAAGGGCAGGTTCAGAACCTTGTCAGCCTGGCGGAGGTGCCAGGTGTCAGCCTTGCCGCCGGCAAGACGGGTGCAGTGGATGCGGGACTGCTGACCGGCGCCGACACCGATGGCCTGACCGTCCACGGCATAGCAGACGGAGTTGGACTGGGTGTACTTCAGGGTGATGAGGGCCACCACGAGGTCACGCTTTGCGCTCTCGGGGAGATCCTTCTTCTCGGTAACGATGTTCTCCAGCATATCGGCGTTGATGGCAGCGGAGTTGCGGCCCTGCTCGAAGGTGATGCCGAAGACCTGCTTGTGCTCGATCTCGGCGGGCACATAGTTCGGGTCAATCTTAACAACGTTGTACTTGCCCTTGCGCTTGGTCTGCAGAAGCTCCAGAGCCTCGGGGGTGTAGCCGGGAGCGATGACGCCGTCGGAAACCTCGCGGAAGATGAGCTTTGCGGTCATCAGATCGCACTCGTCGGAGAGGGCGACCCAGTCACCGTAGGAGCACATGCGGTCGGTACCGCGGGCACGGGCGTAGGCGCAGGCGAGGGGATTCTCGTCAATGCCCTCGATGTCATCGACGAAGCAAGCCTTCTTCAGCTTCTCGGGCAGGGGAGTTCCGACAGCGGCGGAGGTGGGGGAGACGTGCTTGAAGGAGGCGGCGGCAGGAAGCCCGAGGGCCTCCTTCAGTTCCTTAACCAGCTGCCAGGAGTTGAAGGCATCGAGGAAGTTGATGAAGCCGGGGCGGCCGGAGAGGATCTCGATGGGGAGATCGCTACCGTCGTGCATAAAGATCTTTGCGGGCTTCTGATTGGGATTACAGCCGTATTTCAGCTCAAATTCTTTCATGGTTTCCAGTCCCTTTCCCTGTATATATTCTCAGTTGTTCTTGTTGACGATGCGGGTATCGGTCTCGCCGGACTCAAGGTCAATGTAGCGCACGAAGAGGGAGACCTTGTTGTCCTCGTTGAGGTTCTTCCAGAGAAGATCGGTCAGGCTGTCGATGTCGCAGTCGGGCAGCTCGAGGGTCTTCGGCTCGCCTTCATAGGAGGGCAGGGGATTTCCGTCGCAGGCGTAGGTGTGGATGAACTTTGCGCGGCCGGCGAGAGGATTGGTGTAGGCATAGGTGAAGCGCTCGCAGGAGGAATCGTCGCCCTCGGCGCTCTTAAGAATTGACATGGCAAAGTTCATGCCGTCCTTCTCCAAACGAATAATACCCGAAATGCGGGG
>JAFYLV010000105.1 GCA_017556885.1 Clostridia bacterium
GCTGCGAAAAAAATACAAATTGCCGCTTGTTAGTGTCGATGTAATCCCGGATGTCGAGGAATACAATGACGAAAATGATATTGATAGACCTACTACCGAGCAGGTCAGACGAGAAGTGGCATATTTGGCGAAGCTGCAAAGAGAAGTGATCGTAAAGCATTATCTTGAAGGAAAAAGAGTTCAAGATATAGCCGACGAGTTAGGCATCCCGAAAGGAACGGTATTGTCACGGCTATCTTCGGGCAGAGATCAGATGAAGAAAGGATTTGATTCAATGGAACAGTACGAAAAGCAAAGTTATGTTCCCGAACGACTTGAGGTGGGCTGCTCCGGTAATCCCGGATTTAATGAAGAACCGTGGTCGCTTGTGAGCGATGATCTAATGAAACAAAACATATTGATCATTGCGTATGAAAAACCTGTAACTTCCGTAGAAATTGCAAAAGCTCTTGGAATTCCAACGCCTTACGTTGAAAATGCAATCGAGGATCTTGTTAAGTGCGAGTTGATGGTACGAAACGGAAACAAGGTCGTTACCGATTTTTTGATTTCCACGCCTGCCGAAAGATCGTCAAAGCTTGATGTTCAGCTTGATTTCTCAAATCAGCAGTATGAAGTGGTATGGAATTTAATTGCTGAGTTGTTTTCGGAAATTTGTTCTTTAAGCTGGTTTGAACGATTGTCTGTTGGCGAGCAAATTGATCTTAAATATTACGCTATGATCGATGTTCTTGCAAGAGGACAATATCACGCCATCAGAAGAATCGTTGACACGAACGAGATTTATCCCGAAAGACCGGATGGTGGCAGATGGATCGCGCAAGGCACACGATATGGAATGGATTTCAAGTGGGAAAATGATCCATTTTCAAAGTATGCTTATGGTGGCGAAAGGCTTGCAAATTGGGATAATTGCTTCAGCAGTAAATCGGTAATGCTTCATGTTTACGATACCCAACCCGATTTGAACAAATACGAACACGGACCCGTGGAAATACACGACGATAATCTGTGTAAGATGTTATACATCCTTCATAAAGGTATTCCGTTTGAATATACAGGATTTAACTTGAGATATTTGGAGGACATTCCACACCTTGCTTCTTGCGGCGTGTTGCGTTATGAAAACGATGAACCTCAAGTAGCAATCCCGGTACTTAACAAAAATGAGTTCTCGGAATTGTATAAGATCAGTGCATCCTATATGGTGAAATTAGGCTCTCTCATTGAGTCGCCTTTAAGAGAACTTTTTCCGCAGTTAAAATTGGATATTCCCGAGCATCTTGAGGGACGAATAGCTGAATTCAGAAAATATGTGTTCTATGCGTTCCCGATGGCTATTGTAAAAAGAGCAATTTCTGATGAGGATTTTATTCTTGACAGTCAGCAAAAAGCAATACCGATGGTATTAGTTATAGAAGAACCTGAGAATGTAATCAAGTAAAAATACCGCTGAGAGTAACCGTAATGGTCACTCTCAGCGGTAGTGCTTTTTTAAAACTGCTTTATCGCAGGCACACCAAGAGGTCTTCCGGGGCACTTCGCTGTCGTTCTGTCAGTCGTTCTTATGGTGGATCTTCTCACCGTCAAAAATGAAGACACCCTCGCCGCAGCCGGCGACGCCGCCTTTGGCATACCAGTCCAGATATGCGCGCTGCAGGCTGGTCTCATTGGGGAAGCCCTCCAGGCTGCCCTCATATTTCCGGTTGAAAATACGCCAGCAATCGCCGAATGCGGGGGACTGCTTGCTGAATTCAATGTCAAAGAAATCCATAAAGTCGCGGATGCGGGACTTCTCCGGCAGGAACTCGTAATGCTCGCGGTACAGAAGCCAGGAATAGCAAACAAAGGGGATCTTATCGTTATCAAACATCGGACGGAAGTACTTATATGCCTGACGGAAGGACTCCATGCAGTCCTCCTTAAGCAGAGGTCCTGCGGAGGGAATATGCATGTTCACGGCCTTGTCACCCTTCTGCACGGTGACTCCGGCGCAGGTGTAGGGAGTCTCGATGCGATAGGTCTCCAGCTCCAGCTGCAGGCGGCCAAAGGCAAAGCGCTTGAGATAGAAGAAACCGCCGAACCAGCCGGCAACAAAGGAGCCCCAGATGTCGTAGACCTTCTTGCACTCAAAGAGCTTGTATTTCAGGTCGAAAACCGAGGTCTTGTAAAGCTCCTCCGGAAGTCCGGCCAGATCGTAAAGCTCCTTCATATGGCGGCAGAGGCAGACGGCATACAGAAGATCGGAAATATACTCGTGGACTCCGGCAGCCACACCGGCCTCGCGGCTGCGGCGCAGATTTTCACCATAATTAAACTCCACGCCGAGACGGTCATATTCCTCAACGCAGGAGAGGAAAATGTCCGCGGCCTCGCGGTTTGCCATGATGGTATCCCACGCGGCGAGGAAACCGGCTTCGGCCTCCGCGGGATAGTCGCAGTAGCGGCAAAATTCGGAAATGTAGGTTTTCATCATCCTATTTCTCCTTTTTTATTTGATATAATCAAATTCGAAGCCGTTGATCGAAACGGTGTCGCCCTCCTGGATGCCCTTCTCCTCCAGCATATCGAAGACGCCGGCGTTTTTGAGCACGCGCTGTAGGAAGTTGAGGGATTCGTAGTCCTCGTAGTTGACGGAATTGAGCACAGGAATGAGACGGTCGCCGAGGATCTCGTAAACACCGTCGGGACGGCGCTGGACGCGGATCTCATCGCTGGCGATCGCCTGTTCAAGATCCACCGTGGGTGCATCAGGCTCATAGATCGCGATGGGCGGCAGTTCGCGCAGGCGCTTCGCGACCTCCCACAGAAGCTCCTTTACGCCTTCACCCGTGGCGGCGGAAATGGGGAAGATCTCAAATCCCTTCTCCTCTGCCGCGGCACGGAGAGCGGCGAAATTATCGCCGTTCTCGGCGATATCCGACTTGTTTGCGGCAACGATCTGGGGCCGGTTTTCCAGCAGCATATCGTAGCGGGAAAGCTCATCATTGATCGTGTGGAAGTCCTCCACAGGGTCACGACCCTCGCAGCCGGAAACGTCCACCAGATGGATGAGCAGACGGCATCGGTCAATATGGCGCAGGAAGGCATGACCAAGACCCGCGCCCTCGCTGGCGCCCTCGATGATACCGGGAATATCCGCCGCAACGAAGGAAACGCCCTCATCGAGGTACACGACGCCGAGATTGGGCACAAGGGTGGTGAAGTGATAGTTTGCCACCTTGGGACGGGCGGCGGAGATCGCCGCAAGCAGGGTGGATTTGCCAACGTTCGGAAGACCCACGAAGCCAACGTCCGCAAGGAGCTTCAGCTCCAGCCGGGCATTGAGGCTCTGACCGGGAAGACCGGCCTTGGCAAAGCGGGGTGCCTGCCGGGTGGGGGTGGCAAAATGGGTATTCCCCCAACCGCCGCGGCCGCCGCGGCAGATGAGCACCGGCTCATCGCCGGAGATATCCGCCACCAGCGCACCGGTATCCTCATCCTTGATGAGGGTTCCGCGGGGCACACGAATGGTGATATCCTCGCCGTCGCGACCGAAACGATGTACGCCGGAGCCCGGCTGGCCGTTCTCGGCAGAATACTTTTTCTTGTAACGGAAATCCATCAGGGAGGACAGATTGTCATCCGCAACGAAATAGACACTGCCGCCGCGGCCGCCGTCGCCGCCGTCGGGTCCGCCGGCGGGAACGTACTTTTCCCGGCGGAAGGAAACGGCGCCGTTACCTCCGTCGCCGGCTTTGAGATGGATGTGCGCGACATCTACAAACATAGACATGATGTGATCCCTCCAAAAATGAGAAAAGACGGGACGGGAAATTCCCGCCCCGTCTGGGTCAGACTTTTGCCTTAGTTCCGCCGGATTACTGCTCGACGGTGTAGACAGAGACCTTCTTGCGGTCGCGGCCCACGCGCTCAAAGCGGACAACGCCGTCCTTGAGAGCATAGAGGGTATCGTCGCTGCCGATGCCCACGTTGGTGCCGGGGTGGATCTTGGTGCCGCGCTGGCGCATCAGGATGTTGCCGGCGAGGACAAACTGGCCGTCAGCGCGCTTGACGCCAAGGCGCTTGGATTCGCTGTCGCGTCCGTTCTTGGTAGAACCGACACCTTTCTTATGTGCAAAGAACTGAAGATTGATTCTCAGCATGATTTACTCCTCCGAAATCAAAATATAATGGCTGTAATTCGCCGCCTGTTCCCGCATGACCATCTCAAAGGCCTGCAGAGCCGGGGCGCATTTTTCATAAATCTCTTCGGTGCTGTCTTTGGGAAGTTCCAGCCGGATGCGGGCACTTTTTTCCCGAACGGTAACTTCCGCACCGACTCCGAGCACGTCGTTGAGCTGGCATTCCGTCAGCATAACGGCGGTGGAGATGGCCGCGCAGATGATATCTTCTCCTGCGGCGGCATAGCCGCTGTGGCCCGACACGTCAAACCCTGCGGGCTTGCCGGAGTGCCGGAGAAATGCCACCCGGGTCATTAGAAGTTGATCTTAGTGACCTGCAGCTTGGTGTAGGGCTGACGATGGCCCTTGCGGCGGCGCTCGTTCTTCTTGGGCTTGTACTTGAAGACCATGATCTTCTTGCCCTTGCCGTTCTTGACGACGGAAGCCTCAACGGAAGCACCCTCGACAACGGGAGCACCGACAACCAGCTCGTCACCCTTGGAGACGGCCAGGACTTCGGTGAAGGTGTAGGACTCGGGGAGCTCGTCAGCGAGCTTCTCGACGTAGATGATGTCGCCCTCGGAAACGCGATACTGCTTTCCGCCGGTCTTGATGATTGCGTACATGCGGTTACCTCTTTTTCTTTTTTGAGTCTCGCTTCGGCAGGCGGGAAAAATCCGCTTTATCAAAACCTGCAAAATGCGGCTTAAATATTATACTGAAATTTATAGCAGGTGTCAATACTCTTTTTCAAAAAAATATTGTTTTTTTGCGCAAAAGGTTATATAATATCTCTTGTTGTTTTAGAAAAACGTAAGGGAGCGTCATTTTGAAAAAGGAACATATTCGTAATATCGCGATCATCGCCCACGTTGACCACGGTAAGACCACCCTGGTCGATGAAATGCTCAAGCAGGGCGGTGTATACCGCGAAAATCAAGAAACGGTTGACCGTGTCATGGACTCCGGCGATCTGGAGCGCGAGCGCGGCATTACCATCCTTGCAAAGAATACCGCCGTCCGCTACGGCGATACCCGCATCAACATCGTCGATACCCCCGGCCACGCCGACTTCGGCGGCGAGGTGGAGCGCATCCTGCAGATGGTCAACGGCGTCATCCTGCTGGTCGACGCCTTCGAGGGACCCATGCCTCAGACCCGCTTCGTGCTGTCCAAAGCGCTGGAGCTCGGCCTGCGTGTGGTCGTATGCGTCAATAAGATCGACCGCCCCGATGCCCGTCCCACTGAGGTCGTGGACGAGGTCCTTGAGCTTCTCATCGATCTCGATGCCACCGACGAGCAGCTGGATTCCCCCGTGCTCTTCGCCTCCGGCCGCGACGGCACCGCATCCGTCTCTCCCGATGCCAAGGGCGAGGATCTCCGGCCCCTCTTTGATGCCATTCTGGAGTACATCCCTGCCCCCGAGGACAATGACGATGGCCCCTTCCAGATGCTCGTCTCCTCCATCGACTATAACGAGTACGTTGGCCGCATCGCCATCGGCCGCATCAAGAGCGGCAAGCTCCGCCAGGGTCAGGATATCGTTCTCTGCAACTACCACCGTCCCGACGAGGCCCCTCTGAAGGCCAAGGCGGTTACCCTCTACCAGTTCGACGGTCTCGGCCGCCAGCAGGTCACCGAAGCCGCCTCCGGCGATATCGTCGCCATGTCCGGCATTGAGTCCGTCACCATCGGCGACACCATCTGTGCCCCCGATGCCGTGGAGGCCCTGCCCTTCATCAAGATCTCCGAGCCCACCGTGGAGATGACCTTCTCCGTCAACGACAGCCCCTTCGCCGGCCGCGAGGGTAAGTTCGTCACCTCCCGCAACCTGCGCGACCGCCTCATGCGCGAGCTGCTCAAGGACGTTTCCCTCCGCGTGGAGGATACCGATTCCACCGATGCCTTCCGTGTGCTCGGCCGCGGCGAGATGCATCTCTCCATCCTCATTGAGACCATGCGCCGCGAGGGCTACGAATTCCAGGTCAGCCCGCCCCGCGTGCTTTACCGCGAGATCGACGGTGTCATGTGCGAGCCCATCGAAGAGGTCGTCTGCGACGTGCCCGAGGGCAGCGTCGGCGCCGTTATGGAGAAACTCGGCTCCCGCAAGGGCGAGATCGTCAACATGCATCCCCCGGCTGGCGGACGTGTACGTCTTGAATACACCGTCCCCTCCCGCGGTCTCTTCGGCTATCGCAGCGAATTTCTCACCGATACCCGCGGCGAAGGCATCTTTACCGCCGTTTTCCACAGCTATGAGCCCCTCCGCGGCAACATCGAGCGCCGCGCCACCGGCTCTCTCATCGCCTTCGAGACCGGCGAGACCGTCACCTACGGCCTCTTCAACGCCCAGGAGCGCGGTGCCCTCTTCGTCGATCCCGGCATTCCCGTCTACGCCGGCATGGTGGTCGGCATGTCCCCCAAGCCCGAGGACATCACCGTCAACGTCTGCAAGAAAAAGCACGTCACCAACATGCGTGCCTCCGGCTCCGACGAAGCCCTGCGCCTCGTTCCTCCCCGCCGCCTGAGCCTGGAGCAGTGCCTGGAGTTCCTCGGTGACGATGAGCTTCTCGAGGTCACTCCCAAGACCCTCCGTATCCGCAAGGCCGAGCTGGATCACGCCGCCCGCCTGCGCGAGGCCTCCAAGAAGAAAGCATAACATCAAAAACACCGCCGACATTCCTGTGATGTTCTTAACGGAGAAACAAGATAGTGCATTGTAGGGCGGGGGCTTGCTCCCGCCGCCATACGTAAAAGCAACCGCAGCATCCAAAAGGTGCTGCGGTTAATTATTCAACATGTTGGAATATTCTTAACTGTTTGTATCTTCAACAAAAATAGAGTCAACATACTTGGACGCATTTTTGACTAGAAAGTCTTCTATCATTTCTTTAGACCACAATACATTTCCAAAAATATTTGAATTAGGTTTCAATGTAACTTTCATTCCACTTTGGTGAGAAGAATCCTCGATAATTAACTCATGCTGTGCAACTCCGTTGATGTAAGATTGAGAATAACTTTTGCCATTTCTCCAAACACATATGGACATATTCTCACATAATGAATTAACCATATTGAGTTCTAAATTATTAAAATCCTCAATGTTCGCATAATCTATAGCGGACATAGGATGACCACCAAAAACACGATTTAATATTTCGCTACTTTTTTGTACTTCATCCACCAAAGGAATTCCTCTACCATCATCCATAATTTCCATATAGTTATTTGACAACAAAGATACGCATATTTTTGAACAATGTCCCTCTTGCATTTCCATAATTGATTCCTTTAGTAATAAGAACACCATCATGTGCATTTCTTCAATTATATTTTTGCTATTCATAATTTCAATGCTCCTTTCTTTCATAACACAATAGTTAGGAATTGCATAAGCTACTTTTTGACCTTTTATTACTTTAGGAGAAAATCCAAAAAAACGTTTGAAAGACCTAGTAAAACCCTCATGTGATTCAAAGCTATATTGATAAGCAACTTCTAAAATGGTTTTACTTTTTTGTAATGATGAAAAAGCAAATTGCAATTTACGCATACGAATATAGGAAACAATCGAAATCCCCATTATTTGCGAAAAAATCCTGCTGACATAAAACGGACTATATCCTAAGTCATTTGCTATGTCATTCAGCAATAATTTGTCTTCTATATGTTCATCTATAAATGCCAATGCTTTTCCTATTTCAAAATCCCTCATGCAATGCCTCCTTATGTTTAGATGAAGCCTAAACATCTTGTTCATCAAATGCTTCATATTTGACTTAATAAAATAATACATCAATGTAAGAAATATTTCTTGATAATCTTTGCGCAAATTGCAAAACAACAAAAAAGGACAATACCTTTCGATATCATCCTACGTGATCATCCTACGTGTTCGATAACTTCAATTTTGCAGAATTGATTGTATCACGGATGCGAGCAATTATCAATATGCACAGAGTGTTGGCTCTCGGCGGGAGCAAGCCCCCGCTCTACGATGAGCATTTGTGGCAAGCAGAGCATCCGGCTGTCCACCGGATGTAATTAACCGGGCAGCCGCCCAGACCTACAAATATACGGAAACTGGCAGATCAAAATGACCTGCCAGTTGCTTTGTTCTATTTCTCCGCTAAGGACATAACGCTTTCCATCGGCGGTGTTTTTTCTATTGCTTATCAAGCATCTCTTGATAAGCTTAACAACAAATTGATAATTGTTTTTCTGATAATCCGCGGCTATAATAGAAGCACACCGGTGATAAACTTTTCGGAGGTGCCGTATGAATATCGAAATCGGTACGATCATCAGAAAGCTTCGCACAGAAAACAATATCACACAGGACACGCTTGCAACTGCCATCGGCGTGACGCCGCAGGCCATATCCCGCTGGGAATCCGAAGGAGGATATCCCGATATCGAGCTTCTTCCGGCCCTTGCCGATTTCTTTTCGGTCAGCACCGATGAGCTTCTCGGATATAAACTCTCCAAACGGGAAGAAGAGCTCGCGGGCATCAAAAAAGAAGCGCACCGTCTTGCGGAAGTGGGGACGATCGAAGAGCGGGTTGCTTTCGCACGAAAGGCCTTCTCCCGCTATCCCGGCGATTTTGAGATTAAGGAAAACCTCGCGGTTTGCCTGTATCATCTGTGGTGCGACACGCAGAATGACGATCTCATCAAGGAAATCGAAAACCTGTGTTCCTCCGTCGTCGCCGAATGTAAGGATTCCGATACACGATATGATGCCATCAACGTTTTGGTTTGTCTCTACGGAGCTACCGGACAAAGCGAAAAGGCCTTGCAGGCCGTGAATCTGTGCACTCCTATGAAATACTGCCGGGAATTTGCGAAATCCGCGGGCATCGGCGACGGAAATACGGAGCTGTATATCCAGGATGAGATCGATAAATTGACCGACGCTCTGGGCAGTGCCATTTCCGCCTATCCGCTGTCAGATGATATCCCCAACGACCCCTCCACATGGGACCGCAAGATCGAAATGCTGAACATTTCCAACCGGCTCTACCTGATGGTATACGGCGACAACCTCATGTTCTATCATCATCGTCTTGCTCACAATTACTGGCTCATTTCCACATATCGGATGGCGCAGGGCAGAGCGGCGGATACATTTGCAGCTCTCGAAAGCATGTGCCATCACGCAGTCGAATACGACAGGTCATACGCAAACGACCACGGCAAACCGTACACATCTGTTCTCACCGATAAGCTGATCTATCCCGAGCCGGGCAAGGATTTCCACGAGCTGACAGAACATTCCCAGTGCTGGTACATGCTCGATCGCATGGAAAACCAACGATATGACCCCATCCGTCAGGATCCCCGCTTTATTTCCGTTATTGAAGGGCTGAAACGGTCCGCAAGATAACCGCGCATGATAAAAGATGCCGGAAAGGATATCCTTTCCGGCATCTTTTTCTTCTGTTTTATAGTTCCCGTCCGCATGAGGAGCAATATTTATGCGCTTTTTCTACTTCCGCACCGCACCAGGGACAAAAGGCCTTTCCTGCCCCCGGCGATGTTTCGCTATCCGCCTTGCCAAAGCGCGCGTTCAGGGGATCCGGCTCCTCCGTCCCATCCACGATATCAAAGGCGGAATAGCGCTTCTCCGAGGTAGCATTTTTAAAGTGCATATAGGCCTGGCCTCCGGCCACGGCGACAAAGATCAGACCGAAAAGGGAAAAAAGTCCGGCACCCATGGACGCGGTGATAACAATCCAAAGCACACCGAAAAGTGCCACAAGCACACTGACAAAGCCTGAGAAAAACGAGGGCCCACGGCCGGGCTTGATGCTCTTCATGAGGTTTCTACCGCCTTTCTTACAACGGTACAATTCTAACATATTCCCCGCACTTTGTAAAGCAACGCCCTCCCACAGATTGGAAGGGCGTTGTTCTCATTTTACCTGCTGCCTTTCTCCCGCATTTTGAGGATACTCCGGATTTCCCGACGCGCCACGATGCGGTAGCTCAGCAAAAGCGGAAAGGGTATCGCAAGAGACCACATACACATCTCAAAGTTAGAGACCGCCGACGTCTGCTCCGTTACAAGGGCAAGCACGCAGAGCAGCGCATTCATCGCAAACTGCGCCGCGACCTGCAGATGAATATATTCCCGCACAAATCGTTTAACAAGTGTTTTTTCGTCCGTACTGCTCTCACCACGCATCAAGGCGCAGCACTCTCTGCGGCTCCAAAGCAAGGGATAGATGACGGCATGGATCAAAATCATGGATATATTCAAAACCCGTGTACTTACCACCTGCGGAAGCAATCTGGCAGGAAACGGGGCAATGAGACCGACGAGCCCGTAGGAAAGCAGCGTGGTGAGAAATCCCACAACCGCATATATACCGAAATCCTTCAGCCGGATCTTTTTCAAATGATTCCCCTGCCCTTCATGTCTTTACGTGACTGTCCGCCATTTCGTCATTGAATACTTTCATTTTACCATGGGCAGCTTTCAAAGTCAATCCTTGGCACAAAAAAGCACCCCGACGGTCTGTCGGGGTGCTTTGAAAGCTGTTTTTCGAAAGAATCGCTTACGCGTTCTCGAGCTTTGCGGTGTTGACCTTGACGCCGGGGCCCATGGTGGAGGTCACGACGCAGGACTTGATGTACTGGCCCTTGGCAGCGGCGGGCTTGGCCTTGATGACGGCACCGAGGAGGGTGTTGAAGTTCTCCTCGAGCTTCTCAACGCCGAAGGAAACCTTACCGATGGCGCAGTGGATGATGTTGGTCTTGTCCAGACGGTACTCGATCTTACCGGCCTTAGCTTCGGTAACGGCGCGGGCAACATCGGGGGTAACGGTACCGGCCTTGGGGTTGGGCATGAGGCCCTTAGGACCGAGGACCTTACCGAGGCGGCCAACGATACCCATCATGTCAGGGCTGGCGATGACCACGTCGTAATCGAAGAAGTTCTCCTTCTGGATACGCTCGAGCATATCCTCAGCACCGACGTAGTCGGCTCCGGCAGCGGTAGCGGCCTCAGCCTTGTCGCCGCGGGCGAAGACGAGCACGCGGACGTTCTTACCGGTACCGTGGGGCAGCACGATGGCGCCGCGGACCTGCTGATCGGCGTGACGGGAGTCAACGCCCAGACGGACATGGACCTCAACGGTCTCATCAAACTTAGCTTTGGCGCCCTTGATGACGGCATCCATGGTCTCATTGACATCGTAGAGACGGCTGCGGTCGATCAGCTTGGCGCTCTCAATATATTTCTTGCCTCTTTTCACTCTCTTATCCTCCTGTTGTGGTATTCGGAACGAAATCCTCCCACGTACTTGGACAAATCCTAAGGATTAGTCCTCAACGACAACGCCCATGCTGCGGGCGGTGCCGGCGATCATGCTCATAGCAGCTTCCTCGGAAGCGGCGTTCAGGTCGTTCTTCTTGATCTCAACGATCTTGCGGATCTCCTCGCGGCTGATCTTAGCGACCTTGTCGCGCTGGGGAACACCGGAACCGCTCTCGATGCCGCAAGCCTTCTTGATGAGAAGGGCAGCAGGAACCGACTTCGTAATGAAGGTGAAGGAGCGATCGGCATAAACAGTGATGACAACGGGAACCTTCATGCCCATGTCAGCCTTGGTACGCTCGTTGAATTCCTTGGTGAAGGCGGCGATATTGATGCCGTAGGGGCTCAGTGCAGGACCGACAGGGGGGGCGGGAGTCGCCTTGCCCGCGGGAATCTGCAACTTAACATAACCGGTAATTTTCTGTGCCACTTTAGTGTGCACCTCCTTGATAAAATGTGGTGGTTTCGGACGATGCCCTGCATGTCCTCCCACAAAACCTCCCTTGCGGGAGTACTACCGTATAAAAACGATGGGGTTTGCCTCAGTGACGGCCTTAGGCGTCCATCGGCTCCACCTGTGCAAGCTCCAGCTCCACAGGGGTCTCGCGGCCAAACATGGAAACGATGACTTTGACGCGGTTCTTGGGGATGTCGATCTCCTCCACCAAACCGATAAAGCCGTCCAGCGGTCCGTCCGTGATTCTGACATTGTCGCCCACTGCATACTCAACGATAATCTCGTGCTTGTCAACGCCGAGAGCCATGACCTCGTCCTCCGTAAGGGCGACGGGCTTGGATCCGGGGCCGACAAAGCCGGTGACTCCGCGGGTGTTGCGAACAACATGCCAGCATTCGTCGTTCATGATCATCTTGACGAGAACGTAGCCGGGGAACACCTTGCGCTCGACTTCCTTGCGCTTGTTGTCCTTGATCTCTGTGACGGTCTCCATCGGAACGTTGACCGCGAAGATCTGATCCTGCAGGTGCAGGTTCTTTACCGCCTTCTCAATGGATGCGGCGACCATGTTCTCATAACCGGAATAGGTATGAACGACATACCATTTTGCCTGATCAGCCATTCTTTGTACTCCTCTGCATTCCTGGCTTCTGTTTTTACAGAAGGCCGTGGATGCCGGTGTTGAGCAGACCAAGAAGGAAATCAAACAGCCAAATGATAACGCCCACCAGCAGAACGGTGGCAATGACCACGAGGGTATTGTTCACGACCTGCTTGAATCCGGGCCAGCGGATCTTCTTGATCTCGCTCTTGAGCTCGGCAAATCTTGCTTTGGCCTTGCCGGGCTTCTTGGGCTCCTTCTTTGCGGGCTTGTCAGCCTTCAGGGGAGCCTTCATTGCGCCAGTTTCCTTTTCCGACATAATCTTACTCCTTTACAAATTACAAAGATTACTTCGTTTCTCTGTGAAGGGTATGCTTGCGGCAGAAACGGCAGTACTTCTTCATCTCCAGCCGGTCGGGGTCGTTCTTTTTGTTCTTCATCGTGTCGTAGTTGCGCTGTTTGCACTCCGTGCAGGCAAGGGTAATCTTTACTCTCATGTAGCGGCACCTCCTTGTTAAAATTGCCTCCCTATCCCCCAGTGTGGGGAAATTTGCGGGCATAAAAAAAGAACCCGCACAGATAGGTGACTAGATTATACCCCATGCAGATCCGTTTGTCAATACCTTTTTGTTAAGTTTTTCAGTCAAAAATAAACCCCGGAGCCGAAATACCGGCCCCGGGGAATCGGATTCTTACTTTTTGCGGTTCTTGAAGGTATTATAAGCAACATCGGTCAGCAGATGGAGAGCCAGACCGGCAATAAAGACCTTGCCAAACTCGACCAGAAGCACGGTAACACCGTAGTAGATGACGCTCATCAGGTCGGTGAAATAACCGCCGGTGACCAGCGCGTACAGATTGATGGCCAGCACGACAACGCTCACCAGCATGACCACCAGGCTCACCGCAGAGGGGAAGGCATAGGCACCGGGCAGAATGAAGGAATTGAACCGTGGCTCACCGGCGGTCTCCTCTTCCTCTTCGTCCTCTTTCATAGAAGGCAGATCAATGCCGTCCAGCACGGAAACATCGCACTCGCCGGCCTTGATGCGCTTGATGAGCTCGCCCTCGGCCTCGACCTTCAGCTCTTCCTCAGCATTCGACTTCAAAAGGTCAACAAGCTCCTTCACAGAGCAGAGAGACACATTCTTTTCCATAGTTGATATCCTCCGAACATTTAGTTTATCAGGATGATTTTACCACATTAGAGTCACGGCTTCAACGGGTTTTGGTATATTTTACAATTTCGCAAAACTTTTACTGTGCCGTGACGTTGGAGAGGGACGAAACGAAATGGATCATGCTCTTACCGGCATTCACGGAAAGCTCCGTTCCGTCTGCGGCATAGAATTTCATACGGGAGGCGGCAGAGGCCCACTTCCACGTGATCTCCTGCATGCGGCCATTGGTAATGTAATACCCCTTGCCGGAGGAGAAATTGTTGAAATCAAGTCTTCCCTTACTGTCGCCGGAAATGACGCTGTATTTCATCTGCAGTACGAAAACATTGCGGAAATCGAGCTTGCCGGTGCCGTTGGCATCGCTGGACCAGCCGTGCTCGGTGCGCATATAGGTGCCGTAGTCGGGCAGGAATTCGTATTCTGAGGTGTAGCTGCCCGTTTTGACGGATACCTTTTCGGCTGCCGCACCGGCAGGCACAAGGTCATTATAGCTGAAGCGGAAGGCTGTACCCGCCGCTTTGCCCGTCATGCGGACACCGGACTTTTGAAGTTTTGCGGAGATCTTCGCACCGGTGGTCATGGAGCTGTGCTCATAACCCATGGTCTTGCGGCGGTTGGCATCCCGGTAGAAGACCGAGCCTTCCAGCTTCATGCCGTCCAGGTTATAGACCGCGCCGGCATCCAGCATCGTATAGGCCTCAGGGCTGCCGCCGTGATGCACATAGATGGCATCATAGGAGGAGGCAACATCGATAAAGATGGGCCGGGAGGACCGGACAGAGCCGATGACACCCGCTGCGGAGATATCGTTATAGATGGCGAGCAAACGGGTGACACCGCCTTCTGCCGGGATCTCATAGACGATATCCGCATCCTTGAGGCCATGCTGGGGCAGGGCCTTTTTCAGGTTGTTGATCATCACCGCCACGGGACGCGCATCGGCGCTCTTTGCCGCAAGACCGGTGAGCGGATTTGCAACCGCCGGGGCCTGCAGCACCTTCATGGTGAAGTTGTCGGGGGTCGGGGCAGCGGTCGGCTCCGCAGACGGCGCCGGCTCCGACACGGTCGGGGTCACCTCTGCCTCAGACGAGGGCTCGACGGATTCCGACACAGAGGACGGGCTTTCGGAGGGTGTATCCGTCCCGCAGCCGGCGAGGGCGGCAAGCAGAAACACCGCAAGAAGCAGAAATGCATATTTCTTCATAACATATTGTCCTTTAGTTTTCGTTTTCCCGGTATTCATCCAACAGTGCCGCAAGGATACGGTTATACAGCCGGTCTCCGCCGCGGCGGAAGTTGTTTTCGAGAAAATCGCTCAGCTCCTGGCTGACGGTCAGCATACGGATCTCAAGGAGGGTTTCCTCGCCGTCGACCATCGCCATGGTGGTCTCAAGTTTTCCTTCCCCGATCTCACGGGTGGACGTAGCAATGCCGGAGCCGTTGCGCATATGCCGCCAGGATGTGACCGCCGCGATGCCCGCCTTGGCGCGCACGGAGGGCCGGATCTCATCGATGCAGGCCTCCAGCGTCTGGCGGCCGAGGTTGGATATGCAGTAAAGCTCCCGTCCCTCATCGGAGAGAAGGCGGATATGCTCGCTCTCCACCATTTCGCGGATGGCGACCATCAGGGGCATATATTCCACCGCAGGATCCGTTGTCATCGCAAAAACGATGACGTCCAACGGCAGGGCGTCCCGCACATGATCGAGAATATAGAGCACCAGAAGTTTCATATCCTTCTCGGTGCGAACATAACCCTTAGACGACATGGGGTCTCCTCCAAAGATCTGCTTTCGGTTACCGGACCTCTGCGGTGATCTCGCGGGCGCCGTCGGCAGCGCCGGTGACATAGAAGTCAGCCACAAGGCCGGTCTTTTCGGTATACTTTGCGCCGACAGAGGCGATGAATGCGTCCACGCAGTCCTCCCGGACAAGGCTGACGGTGCAGCCGCCGAAGCCGGCACCGGTCATACGGCTGCCGATGCAGCCCTCAGCGGTCTGCGCAGTCTCCGCCAGGGCATCCAGCTCGGCGCCGGTGACCTCGTAGAGATCCTTCAGGGAAGCATGAGATGCATTGAGCAGACGGCCAAACTCCGCAAGGTCATCCTTCTCCAGGGCGGCGACGGAGCGGTTGACGCGGTCGTTCTCCTCCACACAGTGGAGGGCACGGCGGCGGCAGGTCTCGTCGGCAATGTTCGCGGAAAGCTCCGCAAAGCGGGCAGGCGTCAGCTCGCAGAGAGCCTTGACGGAAGCATCCGCCTTCTGGATATCCGCAAGAGCGGTCTCGCACTCGCCACGGCGCTCGTTGTACTTGGAATCGGCCAGAGAGCGCTTCTTGTTGGTGTTTCCGATGACGATACGGTAATCGCCGAGCTCCAGGGGAGCGTAATCGTAGGCAAGGGTCGCGCAGTCCAGACGGATGCAGGCATTCTTTTTGCCCATGGCGCAGGCAAACTGATCCATGATGCCGCAGTTGACGCCGACAAAGGCGTTCTCGCAGCGCTGGCTGATAAGGGAAAGCTTGACGAGATCGGGCTCCTTGCAGCCGCCCATCACCGCCATACAGAGGGCGGTAGCCACCTCGATGGAGGCGGAAGAGGACAGACCGGCGCCAAAGGGCACGTTGCCCCAGTAGAGCATATCGAGGCCGCAGATGTTATAGCCGGCCTCGCGCAGTGCCCAGGCGATGCCGAGCGGATAGGACTCCCACTCCTTGCCGCGGTACTTCTCCAGCTCGGCCGGATCGGCGACCACGAAGAGGTCCAGGTCGTCGGCTGCGAGGCGGAACTTGCCCTCGGCATTGGGACGGCAGAGGATGCAGTTCTCGCGCTCGATGGCGGCAGGCAGAACACGGCCGCCGTTGTAGTCGATGTGCTCACCGATGAGGTTCACACGGCCGGGAGCGCAAAAAACGCGGATGTCCGCAGCATCACCGCCAAAGAGGCGGAGAAATTTTTCTTCCAGAGCTTTATAATTCATCATGATTATTCACCCTTCATAAATCTTTCGTGGGCGGCGCGAAGCTCCTCGGCCTTCTCCTCGGGAGAGGTGGGGTTGCAGTGCGCCCACACACCGGTCTCGGAGGAGGCGTTGTACTTGATCTTATCTGCCGCGCGCATGGGCGGGAAGAACTCGATGTGGAAGTGGTAGTTCTCGCTGTAGTCCTTGTCGGTGTTGACGGGAGCCTGATGCATGCACATCATGTAGGGGAAGGCAAAGCCAAAGAGGCTGTCCAGGGTGCCGGCGGTCTCCCGCAGGATGGCGGCGAGATCGTCGCGCTCCTTCTCGGTCAGGTCGGTGATGTACTGCTTGTGGGCATTGGAAACAACGTAAACACCGTAGGGATACTCACAGAAGTAGGGCAGGAAGACGGTGAAGCTGTCATTCTTGATGACCACGCGGTCACCGGCCTTCTCTTCCTCGGCGCGCATGTCGCAGATGAGGCAGCGGCCGTTCTTGTCGTGATACTTGGCGCAGTTCTCCGTCTCCAGCTCGATCTTCTTGGGAACCCAGGGGTAACCGTAGATCTGGCCATGGGGATGGGGCATGGTAACGCCCACCGCAGCACCGCGGTTCTCAAAGATAAAGACATACTTCACCTTGGGATCTGCGGAGATATCGGCAAAGCGGTCGCACCACAGGTCGACGAGCTTGCGGATATGGGGCACCGGCAGCTCGGGCAGGGTGACGGTGTGCTCGGGAGAATAGAGGATGACCTCGCACTTGCCGTGGGCCTCCGCATTGCGGAAGAGGGGGCCGCAGAGGGCATCATCGGGCATCTCCGCGTTCTGGGAAAGGGCGGGGAAATCGTTGTCGTATTTCAAAACGTCAAACTGATCGGGAACCTTACCGGAACCCGGGCAGAAGGGGCACCAGTCCTTGGGCATCTGGGGACGGCCCTGACGGCTGGCGGCGATCATGATCCAATCATCAATGAGGGGATGGTAACGAAGTTCAGACATAGCTTTTGACCTCCATACTTTATACCTTATATTGTAGCACACTTCCCCGCGAATAGCAATCTCTTGTAGGAAAGAGATCTCTGCCGCCGCAAACAAATTCACCCTGCGGATTTCCCGCAGGGTGGATCCTCATATATCGATGTCCGCGCCGCCGGGATTTAACAAAGTCGAGGCAGGCTTTCCGCAGAAGGTCTCGCGCATATCCCGTATGCGGATATTTTCCGTCTCCGCTCCCTCTTCGATCAGGAAGGTCGCCGCATAGGTCTCCGGATTCCGTTCATACCGGATGATGTTACTAAATTCCACATTGCGGATCCGGCAGCCCTTCTCCATAAAAAACAGCGGTTGTCCCAGTGACGGTTTGCGGTGCACCGGAGGAAAATCTCCGCGGCTTTTGGACACAGTACAGTCGGAAACGGTAATGTTTTCCAGCACCGGCGGTTTATCCCGCAAGGGATAATGATGGGTGAAAGACACGGCATAGAAGCGAAAATCTCCGTGAATGTTCCGGATATTCACGTTCCGCAGGGGCTCTCCGCAGGAAAGCAGGCGCACCCCCGTATAACCGTTGTCGCAGTAAACGCCGTCAATATCTATATCTTCGATGGGACCGGCAGTGATCTCGCTGCGCGTGGTCCCGTTGGTGCAGAGAGCAATGTGGTCATCGTTTGCATTGCCGGTTACGTTTGTGATCCGTCCAAAGCGGGCCGGTCCCTGAATGTGCACGCCGTCCATATTGGGCTTGGAGAGATCAAAATCCAGCGTCGTATTCTCAATATTGAAATACTTCGCATCCGCCACATGGAGCGCATAACTGGTGGGATCCCGGAAGGTAATATCCCGCAGCGTCAGCCGCTGCGTGTGCACAAAGCGCATCAGCAGCACCAGCAGAGAATTGCCGATGTAGATCTGTTCATCACACGGAGCATTCTCATTTTCGATCATCACCCGGCTCTGGTTTGCATGGTTTCCGTCCCAGATACCGCCCTCCACCGTGATATTTACATCCGGCGTTCGGGTATAAAGCCCCTCATTGTCCAAAAGAGAGCAGTTTGCCCCGTCGGCAAGGCGCAGATGGGCACCTCTCGCCGCCCGCAAATGGGTATTGGCCCGGATGATGAGCGGGCGGCTGACAAGATATTTTCCGGACGGAAAATACACCTCTCCGCCTTGATCCAAGAGCGCCTGCAGCGCCGCAGTATCGTCGTGGATACCGTCTGCAAACAGTTTTCGTTCCA
>JAFYLV010000106.1 GCA_017556885.1 Clostridia bacterium
GCAAAGGCCGCCGCAGTTCGCGCCTCTCTTATGCAGGCAAGTGGAGAAGAACCTCGACTGTCGGATATCGCGGAAAAGCTTGGCCTTCCGCCGGAGGAGATCGCCGCGGCAGAAACGGCGCTGGTGCATCCTGTGTCTCTGGAGGCGGAGACAGGGGATGGCAGGTGCCTTGCGGACTGCCTCGCGGCGGGGGAGGATACGGCAGAGTCGGCGGCGGAACGTGTGGATCTTTCTGCAGCACTGCAAGGACTTTCCCGCAGCGAACGGGCGGTCATACGGCTGCGGTATGCAAGCGCTTTGACCCAGACCCAGACGGCAAACCTTCTCGGTATGTCCCAGGTGCAGGTCTCCCGGACGGAACGGCGGATTTTGCGAAAACTGAGGGAGCGGATGCAAGGCTGACATTTACATTTTCTCTTTGTTGGTATATAATGTAAAAAAGACTTGCAAAGGGGAATGTATATTATGGATCGCAACATCACCCGGCCGGGGCGGCTGGATTTTGACAATATCACCACCTACACCGTCAAGGACCGTAAAAATCTTGTGACCACAGAGAATATCTTCAAGGTCGGTGACAAGGTGGAGGAATATACCCATCCCGATTTTCTGACGTTGTGTGAAAAGGTGGCCGAGGCACGGCGCAACGGACGACCGGTCATTCTTTCCATGGGTGCGCACGTCATCAAGTGTGGCCTTTCCCGTTTCCTGATCGCGCTGCTTCGTGAGGGCATCGTTACCCATATCTCCTCCAACGGCGCGGGTTCCATTCACGATTTTGAGCTTTGCTACAACGGAGGTACCTCCGAGGACGTGCCCACCGCCATTGAGGATGGATCCTTCGGCATGTGGGAGGAGACCGGCGCGTGGATGAACGAGGCGATTCAGGCCGGTGCAAAGGCAGGCCTCGGTTACGGTGAGGCTCTGGGCCGTTATATTGACGAGCATCCGGAAAAGTTCCCCTATCGGGAGGACTGCGTGCTATGGAATGCCTATAAGCTCGGTATCCCCGCCACCTACCACATTGCCCTTGGCACGGATATTATCCATCAGCATCCGAGCGTGGATTTTGCCGCCATCGGTGCCTGCTCCGGCGAGGACTTTCATAAGATGTGCCACTCGGTTTCGCAGCTGGACGGCGGTGTGTTTATGAACTTCGGTTCCGGTGTTATCGGCCCGGAGGTTTTCCTCAAGGCCCTGTCCATCGCCCGTAACCTCAGTTATCCAACCTTCCGCATCACCACGGCGAACTTTGATCTGCATAAGCTGGGCGATTACCGCTCCAAGATTGGTTATTCCGACCCGAACTATTACTACCGTCCCCGCAAGAATATCGTCAACCGTCCCACAAGTCAGGGCGGTCAGGGTTGGCATTTTGAGGTGGATCATCAGGTTTCCATTCCCAATCTCTACTACCGCGTATCGAAGCTTCTGGAGGACTAGGGAATGGCATACGATAAAGTTTTTACTGAAGAAGAACTCATCAGCACCGCCTTTGCCCGCTATCCGGAGCTGGAGGTCTGCCGAGAGGATATCCTGCGTGCATGCGATGCGCTGGAGGCCTGCTATAACGGCGGCGGCCGGGTGCTTTTGTGCGGAAACGGCGGCTCCAGCGCCGACTGTGCCCATATTGCGGGCGAGCTTCTGAAGGGATTTCTTTCCCTGCGCCGCCTGCCGGCAGATGTGCGGGCAGAACTGGAAAAATCCGGCGAGCTCGGAACCCTTTGTGCCGAAAAACTACAGGGATCTCTTGCAGCGGTAGATCTGACGGCCCAGGGTGCCATCATCGCTGCAGTGGCAAACGATACCGATCCCCGACTTGCCTATGCGCAGCAGCTTTGGGGACTTGGACGGAAGGGGGATGTGCTCATCGGTCTGTCCACCTCCGGCAATGCCGAAAATGTCCGCTGTGCGGGCATTGCAGCCAAGGCGCTCGGCATGGTGCGCATCGCCATGACCGGCGAGACCGGTGGAAAGATGGGAGAGGAATTCGATATTGCCATCCGCGTTCCCTCCCGCCACACCCCGGACGTGCAGGAACTGCATCTGCCGGTGTATCACCTGCTGTGTGCCGTGACAGAGTACAGACTGTTCCACAAATAAAGCAAAAAGAGCATCCGAGTTTCGGATGCTCTTTTGAATTTACAGCATGGCGCGGACGGCGGAGCGGAAGCGCTCGCCCCGTTCCTCAAAATTGGAATAGAGATCGAAAGAGGTGCAGCCGGGGGAGAGGATGACGATATCTCCGGGAAGGGCGAGGGATCTTGCCGCGGCGACGGCATCCTCCATGTTGTTCTCGATGCGGACGGGCAGTTTTTCTTCGTCATACTCGGGAGAATCGATGACGGCGGCGCGGATGCGCTCTGCCGTGTGACCGACAAGGATACAGGCCTTGGCCTTTTCGCGGAAAAGCGGACCGAGAGGTTCCAGCGGGATGCCCTTGTCGGCACCGCCGGCAAGGACGATGACCGGCTTGTCAAAGCAGGACAGAGCCGCGGCTGTACGCGTGGGGCTGGAATCAATGGAACTGTTGTAATAGCGCACGCCTTGAAGCTCGGCGACCAGCTCCAGCCGGTGAGGAACACCGCCGAAGTTCTTTGCCACCTGCCGCATGGCCTCAGGCGGAACAAATTCCGCTACGGCTGCTGCGGCGGCCATGTAATTCTCAATGTTGTGGGTGCCGGGGAGAAGGATTTCGTCTGCGGGGATAAGCGGGGTCTCGGTATCGTCCTCACAAAGGGTGATCACACCCTCGCGGAGGACCACGGCGGCATCCGTTCCCGTGCGGGAGAAGAGACGCACGCGACCGGGGGCAATGGCAGCGCAGCCTGCGGTGATCGCATTATCGGCATTGAGCACCACCAGTCCGCCGGCGGTTTGATGACGGAAGATCTCCTGCTTTGCGGTGACGTATTCCGCCATATCCGTATGATTGTCCAGATGGTTTGGCGTGATATTGGTGATGACGGAAACGGCGGGGGAGACGGTCATGCTCATCAGCTGGAAGGAGGAAAGCTCCACCACGGCAAAATCCGCAGGAGCTATGTTCGGCACGTCGGAGAGCAGCGGACGGCCGATATTGCCGCCAAGATGGACGGTGTGCCCTGCGGCGCGGAGCATTTCGGCGACGAGGGTCGTGGTCGTGCTTTTGCCATCGCTGCCGGTGATGCCGATGATGGGGCAGGGGCAGGTCTCGAAGAAGAGCTCCATCTCCGAGGTGATCTGTGCACCTCGTGAACGGGCGGCCTCAAGGGCAGGATGGGAGGCCATGATACCCGGGGAACGGAAGACGATCTCTTCGTCGATCTCCTCAAGATAATCCTCACCGCAGCGGAAAGCCGCGCCGTGAAGTACAAGCTCGGCGCAGAGGGTAGGATCCAGCTTCTCGCGAGGCTGCTTATCCCGGACGGTGAGCCGTGCGCCGGCAGCCATCAGCAGTCGGATCAAAGGCCGGTTGGAGATACCCATACCGAGTACGGCGATACGGCGGCCCTGATACGCGGAAAAAACTTCATCAAATCGGCTCATGCTTGCTTTGACGCGAGGGCGTCAGCCTCCTCTTTGATCTTTAAGAAATCGGTCAGCGCAGCACCCTTAAGGGACGGGTTGCGCAGCAGTGCGGCAGGATGGTACACGGCGGTCATGCGGACACCGGCGCGGTCGATCCACTGGCCGTGCTCCTGGGAGATGCGATAATCCTCGTGCAGGATGACCCCGGCGGCAATGCGGCCGAGGCAAACGATGATCTTCGGACGGATGAGGGAAACCTGGTTGCGAAGCCACGCAAGGCAGGCCTCACGCTCCTCGGGGAAGGGGTCACGGTTCTGGGGCGGGCGGCACTTGACGATGTTTGCAATATACACCTTTTCACGCTCAAAGCCTGCGGCAAGCAGCAGATCGTCCAAAAGCTTCCCCGCGCGTCCAACGAAAGGTATGCCGCTGGCATCCTCGTCCCGACCGGGGCCCTCACCGATGAAAAGCACGTCGGCATTGCGGTCGCCGCAGCCGAAAACCACCTTTGTGCGGCCCTCGCAAAGACCGCATTTCCGGCAGGAAAGGCAGGCTTGCTCCAGTTCGTCCCAACCGTACATAAAAATTCACATCTCCCGGAAGTTTTTCTATATTATAGCATGAAAAGTTCCGTTATGCAAATACGGTTTCCTCACCCCGGGGACAGCAGGCCGGCGCGTAGCGGAAGGCGCGGAGTCGCCCTTCGCTGACAAAATACCGGGGCGGCGCATAGATGGGAGCAGCAGGAGCGCGGTCAATGACGGCGAGCTTGATCTTCATGCGCTCCGGACAGATATTCTTGATGTAAACAGAGACACTGTCCCCCTCGGAAAGTCCGGGGCAGGGCTCGGCAAGACCCGACAGATTGGGAGAGAGCTCCACAAAAACACCGTAGCTCTCGATGCCACGGACAATGCCGCGAACGGTCTCTCCCGGGGAAAAACAGGCTGCATTTTCTTCCCAGGTGCCGAGAAGTTCTTTGTGTGTGAGATAAATGCGCCCGGCGGTGGGATCTGTGGAAAGAACACAGGCGCGGATCTCCTGCCCCGCGCGGAAGCGCTCGGCGGTATGGCGGATGCGGGAGATAGAAATACGGTCTGCCCCGATCATGGAGACGATGCCGCGACCGATATCGGCAAAGCAGCCGAAGGATTCCAGATGCGTTACCCGTGCGCGGAGAATATCTCCGGGCAGCAGATCCCGGCAAAGTGTTTGCAGTGCCTCCTGCTGCACCAGGCGGCGCGAGCAGAGAATATAGGGATCCGGGGAATCCAGTCCGGAAATATCGGTGATGCGGAATGCTACCGGTTTACCAACCCGGGAAAGAATGGCGATATCCCGTACCTGCCCCTCTGCAATACCGAGAGCTGCTTCCGTGCGGGGAATGATCGCCCGAACACCGGGAAGGCGCAGAATCAGCTCATGGCCGATCCCGCAGCGCTCGGCAACCGCCTCCAGTACTGTGCCTCTGTCCCTGGCGAGCGTAAGTCCCTCCCGACAGGATAGCAGGTGCTCGTTTTCGGCAGTTCCGGAGAGGGATCCCTCCGGAAGTATGTTTCCCTGCGGCATAAGATCAGTTGCTCCCTTCTTTTAGGTTATATATTGTGATTTTTGGAAAACTATGGTACACTATATGCAGACGGATACCCTGTTATGTTCCAAGGAAAGGCGGTGTGGCGCATGGATGTCCGTGTGGGCGATCGGCTGGTGATGAAAAAAAGCCATCCCTGCGGCAGCTCGGAATGGATCGTGCTGCGCTCCGGCATGGATTTTCGTCTGCGCTGCGCGGGCTGCGGGCATGAGGTGCTGACACCCCGTGCAAAGGCGGAAAAAAATATTCGCCGCATCCTTCGGGAACAGACGGGGGAAAATGAATGAATTTTTTAC
>JAFYLV010000107.1 GCA_017556885.1 Clostridia bacterium
AGCCACTGTTCGGCGTAAGCGTGATCGTAACGGTATCGCCTGCATATGCAGACTTCGCACTGACGGCCGCACCGCCATTTGCGATGTTTCCAACGCTGACGGTATAGGTGGGCTTGGATACCGGGACCTCCTTAACCGTCACCTTACCTTCCTTGTAGCTGATGGTATAGTTCGGGCCAGCATCGGCGCCGCTGGGATAGACGTAATACACGCCGGCTTTCTTAAAGTTCGCAGAGGTGCCAAAGCCGGGCTCTGCGATCAGCAGATCCCCATCCAGAAGGCCCTCAACAACATAGTTGTACTCCGGCCAGCCACCAACGTAGATCTCGCAGTCCACCATGCTGACGGTAACCGCCTTTTTGCCGATGGTGTAGCTGGGGCTGTCTGCATTTGCGGGAAGCTTATAGTTTGCGTTGGAAAGCGCCGTAGCACGGTAACAGAACGTACCTGCATTGACATTGCTGCCCACAGGCGCAACCGTAACGGTGCAGCTATCGCCGTCAACAATGCCACCGAGCTTTGCGGTCAGGACATATGCCTTTCCATTGTAGGTCAGTTGTCCGGAAAGATTCGACCAGGTAAGCGTCACTTCCTTCTGTGCCACAGTTACTGCAACAAAGGCAGGGGCAACATCATTGTGGTTTGCATCGCCTACGACCTTGTACCACACGTAGTAGGTGCCCGCTGCGGTAGCGGAAGGAAGGGTGCTTCCCCAGCTGCCGGTAACCTCAGTCGCCGTACCGAGCGCATACTGCATGGTACCGCCGGTGGCGCTGCCTGCGCTGATCAAAGTCTGTGCTGCGCCGGAATAAATCAGACCGGCATTTGCCGCAGGTGCGGTGCAGGTAGCATCCGCCTTATTCACGGTAACGGCAACGGTGCGCGCAACGCGCTTTGCCGTGTTATCCCAGCCGGAAACACCCGTCCAGTCATAATTTTCGGTATCCGCCGGCGTATAATACGCAACATATCCGGAATTGTTAATGGGAGGAACCGTGTTCGGCTCTGCCCACGTCCAACCGGCAGGAAGACCTACGTTGGAAAGCTTTGCTCCGTAGGCAATACTGTTCTGCGCGACGGGATTGGCAAGGACGGCAGATTTTTTTGTAATTTCAAACGTCCAGGATGCCTCCGTATAATCATTGAGGGCGGGCCAGGTGTTGCTTGCCGCCACATCAATACAAACCTCGTAGGTACCAACCTCAATCGGATCGCAAAGTACGCCGTTTTTATAATACTTCACGGTGATCTCACCCAAGTCGGTGACATTCGCTCCGGGAACAACGGTGGCGGTTTTCTTTTCTCCCGAATACACGGTATCTGCCGGGGCAGTATAATCAAAGCTCAGCGTCACCGGAGCACCCGTAACCTTAAAATCTTTATACATCAGCGGAGTCATTGCGCCTTCCTGGTTCATGACCCAGAAGGTCAGCGTATGATCGCCTCCGCCGATAACCGTGCTATCCAGCGCAAATGTGCCGGCGGCAATTCCCGTACCGGAAGAGAAGGAACCCAGCAGAATTTCTTCGTGGCTGTCATCCACAGTCATGTACAGTTCTTCGGTCATACCTGCGGCATCTTTGATGGAGGCCGTGACGTTGGCAGTCTCACCGTATTCCACGGTGTCGCGGTCCAGAGTCAATCCCGTGTCGTGCCACTCGACCGGATCGGCCACTTCTCCAACACCGACAATAACGGAATACGCAGCCTTCTGGCCGGGGTTCAGGTTGATATTCTGCCAGGAGAAGGCACAAGCACTGTCTCCACCGGAAAAGGAAGTCAAATCGTTATTATAGCCATAGGAAGATTTACTGCTTGCATCAAGCTGATCGTAACATTTATCATCGTGTTCACCATAAGCACCAAACCAATAGGTATCCACATCGGTTACGCCGGGGGCATTTGCAAAAAGCAGGCTAAACTGGGCCTCGGTGTAGGTGTCGACCATCTTGATACCGATAACTTCATTTCCGGACTTGATTACTTCAATGGCCGCACTGTCATTGCTGCCAATCATGGTGTCCGCATAGATCGCAAGCTTTCCGTTGGTGACGCCGCTGCTTCCCGCGGTAACATGGAGGGTAAGCTTGACATACCGGCCGCCGCTGACGGAGGAAGCGGTGTATACAACGGCGGCTCCATCCATACTCCAAGTCGCTCTATAGCCACCATTATTAAAAGTGGTTTGTATGTAATTATCATTAAAATTTCCCTTAACATCAATCGAAGATGACATTATTCTATAAGCCATATGGCCGTTTGCGGTAGCCGTATAACCAGAGGGAATAATCGCTGCGGACGCTTGCATCGGCGCCAGCGAAACCAGCATAACCGCTGCCAGCAGCAGGGCGATCATGCGCGCGGAATTCTGCCGAGCGGCACGGCCAAGCTTTTTAGCCCCATGCAGCATGTACGCCGCAGGCAAAAGCGCCAGCAGCTTACACTTTTCAAGCTTTCTCATATTTGTCCTCCTGGGAAAATTTGTTTGCGACAAGTATAACGTACGCACCGGGCGGGGCTTACACCATACCTGCCAGAGTTTGTTTCCAGTATACAACGCCGAGCATTACAAACCTGTTACAAACTGGAGAGGATTTTCATCTTTTGCAAATTATTTTTTTCCGTTATTTCGACACCCTCCGAAAAAAGGTGCCCGTTTCTCCCCTCTGCCTGCCCACATTGCGAGGATAGGCATAGCCATAAAAAAACGCAGATCTCTCTGCCGCAGTACATACCGGTTTTTTAGTTTTCAGCCGGAGGCTCTTCTTTCCCGATACCGGGAAAAATCCCATCCTCCGCAAGATTGACCACGGGAAGCCCCGCAGACAGTGCCAGTGTTACGGTCTGCATGGTGCCGCTGTCCTCCCGGCGGCCGTAGGCCACACAAAGCTCGGAATGCTCCACCATATAGCGGTTCCGCATCTGCATACAGCCGGGCCAGTAGGCCGGGGAAAGCAGAACGGTCTCATCCGCCGCCGCAAGCTGGGCCTGATAGGTCTCCCGCTGCTCGCGTGTCCAGCGGCTGTCCTGATCCGCGCAGGGGCGGACAATGATCAGCCGGATATCAGCATGCTCCTCCCGGGCAGAAAGCACGGCCTCTGCCGCAAGAGTGTCAAAGCCGAGGGCGCCGCCGGTATAAAACCGGCGGAATCCCTCCTCATAGAGCACACCGATGACCTCCCGAAGCGCACCGCGCAGGACATCCCGCGTTTCCGCCGCGATCCGGCGATGGCCGGTAAAGCAGCAGCTGCGCCCTTCCGCCGCGAGGCTCATTTGCGATTACTCTGCGTCTGCAGGAGCCTCTTCGGCACACTGGCAGCAGCAATCCTCGTCATCACAGTCCTCGTCGCAATCGCAATCGCAATCGTCAAACTCGTAGTCGCAATCGCAGTCGCAGGAAATGCAGATGATGCCCTTCTTCTTCAGATAGAAGATAACGGCAGCAGCGATGCCGGCGAGAACGGTAACGGCACCGACGATCTTAAGAATGGTAGCAAGAGTCTTGTTCATGTTGAAATTCATCCTTTCAAAATATCATATTTAAAAAAATATTCTTCTTTATCTATAATATTACCTTGTAGCGGCCGGAAAGTCAAGGGCAGAGGTGTAAACATTTTTTCGCATCTGTCCAACACGTATATTTCCCCGCCCGACGGTATATACTCCTTCTGTCGGCAATTTTTCCGGCAGATAGGAGAAAAACATGAAAAAGTGTAAAAACAATCCCGGTGCCTGCGCGCAGCATCCGGAAATGAGTATGCCCCATCCGGAGCGTCCCCATGCATCCACCCTTGGGAAAGAACAGACCACACCGCGAAATAACGCGTCCCGCCGCAAAAACGAGAGCATTCTTTCGAAAACTTGCGATAAATAAAATTTTGCAACGAACAACATCTGCGGATCATTGTCAACCCGGATTTTTCCGGGTTTGACCTTTTCTGATGTTTGCAGTACAATATTTTTGCAAGGTCAAAGAAAGTCAAAGTCTATTTTCCGAAAGGACGTGTCCTTTATGCGTATATCCGACAGCATCGCCGATTTCATCAGCGAGCTTCTCCGCCGCGAGGGTGAGGTCGAGCTGCAGCGCAATCTGCTGGCAGACCGCTTCAACTGCGTGCCAAGCCAGATCAACTACGTCATCTCCACCCGTTTCACCCCGGAGCACGGCTACGTGGTGGAAAGCCGGCGGGGCGGCGGCGGCTATATCCGCATCACCCGCCTTGCCAATCCCCGGGAGGTGGCCATGATGCACGTGGTCAACTCCGTGGGTGAGGGCATCACCGACCGCGGTGCCGCCATCTGTCTGAAAAACCTGGCGGATGCCGGACTCATCTCCCCCGCCGAGCGGCAGCTCATC
>JAFYLV010000108.1 GCA_017556885.1 Clostridia bacterium
GCTTTGCTGAACTTAAAAATATATTCCGGGACGGCGGCAGATGCCGCCGTCCTGTCCTCTTAAAGGAGATCCCCATGCTGCTTTTTGATACCCACGCCCATTACGATTCCACCCAGTTTGACGAGGACCGCGATGCCGTTCTCGCGGCCCTGCCCGACGATGGCATTGCCCTTGCTCTGAATCCCGGCTGCGACATTCCCTCCAGCCGCAAGGCGGTGGAATATGCCGCAAAATACGCCCATATGTATGCCGCCGTAGGTTTTCATCCGGAGAATGCCGATACAGCCACAGAGGGCGATATTGCGGCCCTGCGGGCCCTTTGCGCAGAGCCAAAGGTCGTCGCCATCGGTGAGATCGGACTGGATTACTACTGGGTGACGGAGGAGGATGCCCGTGCCCGTCAGCGGGATTTTTTCCGGGCACAGATGCAGCTCGCCCGCGAGACGGGATTGCCCGTTATCGTCCATGACCGGGAGGCACATGCGGACTCTCTTGATATCATCAAAGAGTTCCCCGATGTCCGCGGTGTCTTCCACTGCTATTCCGGCAGCGCGGAGATGGCAAAGGTCCTGGTGGATATGGGATGGATGATCTCCTTCACCGGCGTTCTGACCTTCAAGAATGCCCGTAAGGCCCACGAGGTGCTGCGCACGCTGCCCCCCGACCGGCTGATGTTTGAGACCGACAGCCCCTATATGGCCCCGGAGCCACACCGCGGCAAGCGTTGCGACAGCCGTCTCGTGTGCCACACCGTCGCCCGAGCCGCCGAGCTTCTCGGCGAGGATGCCGAAGTCCTTGCCGAGCGCACCTACCGTAATGCCTGCCGCTTTTTCGGCATTGCATAAGCAAACCCCACCGGTTTGGCCGGGTATTCATAAAACAGTTCGTGGAGCGTATCAGTATCGATACGCTCCACTTCTTGTGTCAGTATATGGACCAGGTTGCCCGAAACCTTGGCTCTCCCTTTGGGAGAGCTGTCACCGTAGGTGACTGAGAGGGCATTGCAACCGATTTTGGACGGTAAGGTCAATTTGCTCGCACACACCACGAAAATTCCTGTCGATATCCCGGTTAGAAAATCGCAAAACCTCCAAACCAAGAGCCGTCAGGAATTGGGAACGCTCAGCGTCATAAGCCAAACCATGGGGTTCATAATGCTGGGATCCATCCAATTCAATGACCAGCTTGGCAGAAGCACAGTAAAAGTCCACGATGAATCTACCGATGATCCGCTGTTTATAAATTTTCACCGGGTATTTACGGAGAAAAAGATACCAGAGCTTGCGTTCATGGGGAGTCATTTCTTTGCGAAGCCGCCTGGCATTTTCTAGTTGGCTGTTATCTTTTGGTATGGTCATATTTTTACCCTCTCAGTCGGCTTCGCCGCCAGCTCTCCCAAAGGGAGAGCCAAGTGCCGCATCCAACGCACTACACCGAACGGTGTATAGAAGTGCGCCCTTGCTTCTGTCAGACAAAGTGGAGTTTACCAGAATTCTAAATCTGTTATGTTTTGCAATACGCAATGCCATCAACCTGGAATTGTAGACCATCATTTCCGCCTTTATGCGCAAATTCGGTTTGGATGGACTTACGTACTGGATACCTACCATTGAACCGCTCTTTAATGACCTTTTCCATGACAGGAATATTCCAAATATCTCTAAACAGACAATCCATCTGTACCACATTGTCCAAGGTAAGTCCAACAAGTGACAATCTTCGTTCCATGTCGTCAAATGCACCATTAATCTGTTCTTCGATAGTGCCACCAACATTGCCAACGCAGTAACCGAGGAAACAGAAATCTCCTGCTTTTATTATCCCCGAATGCACCCAGGATTCGTTAACATCGTATCGTTCAATCATACTATTATCCTCCGATATTATTTCATATAGCGCAATTATAGTACATTCGTTCGATAAAAGCAAGCGGTTTTACAAATTAAAGTTTGGTTAACTGATTTACCAAGTTCATAATTTGTCTGGATATACAGGAACAGGCACAGCAGGTTAAACTGTTGTGCCTGTCAACTGTCTTATGAGTACCGCTCTTTTCCGGTGGGGTTATTTCACTTGATTCCCTCTTCGGTGGTTTTGTCCTCAAGATGTCCGTCATAGCCGACCGTGCGCCACGTAACGGCACCGTCCTCATATTCCGCCACGGTGACCGATGCATTGGGCACATGAGGGATATCTTTCATCTGCTCCGGCGGGATCCCGTTCCACACTGTGCGGAGGGCACGTATGATACCGCCGTGCGTTCCAACAACGACCGTCTTGCCGTCACTCTCCGCTGCGATATCCGCAAATGCCCGCGCGGCGCGTTCCATGGCCTCCGAATAACTTTCTCCGCCTTCAAAGGCGTAAATGCCCGGATTTTCTTTATAGGCATCATATTTTTCCGCAAATCCGGTCTTTACGTCCTCGATAAGCATCCCCTGCCACACGCCAACATCCACCTCGCGGAGATCGCGTCTGCGGATGACATCCATCCCGAGAGCTTCCGACAGCGGGCGGACGGTCTCATATGCACGGGAAAGGTCGCTGGAGTAGATCGCATCGACCTTGTATGTATCGAGAATATATTTTGACGTGCTCTGCGCCTGCGCAACGCCCACGGCATCCAACGGCACATCCGACTGTCCGGCAAAGCGTTTGGCTTTGTTGGCTTCGCTATAGCCGTGGCGGACGATAATAAATCTCACCATGTTAAAAAACGCACTTCCTTTCGCATACCATTATACCCTATTCCGCAGGATATGCAAGAGTAACTTTTTCCGAAAACGGATCGGGTATTGACATTTCCGCATAGAATGGTGTATAATGACTTAAATTCCATACCAAACCGTTGAAGCGGAAATAAAGGCGACGATGCCCTCATAAGAGAGCCTGAGGTGCTGAGATTCAGGCAGGAAACAAATCGTCAAATGGGCCGCTGAGGGTGCGATGAACAAAGCGCTGCTTTCCGGCACGCATTTCAGTAGTCTGCAACGTGAGGGCATACGTCAGTTGCCGGGGATATCGCCTTCCCGCCGTATCCCGCAAAGCGCACGGGTCCTTCCGTGAACACAAGGTGGCACCGCGGATAATGCATTTATTCGTCCTTGACAGATGGTACTTCTCTGTCAGGGACTTTTTTTACCCGGAGGAATTTTTATGATCTATGCCCTTCGATGGCGAGGCCTGTAAGCCCTTTCAAACGCCATATTTAATTTTAAATTTTACGGAGGATTTTTACAATGATCCATAACGGTATTGATTTCAGCACCTATTTCAAGAACTATCCCGACGAGTCCGGCTTCTTCGGCAAGTACGGCGGCGCCTATATCGCTCCCGAGCTGCAGAAGGCCATGGTCGAGATCACCGAGGCCTATTTCACCATCTGCAAGTCCCGCAAATTCATCGACGAGCTGCGCCGCATCCGCCGCGAGTTCCAGGGCCGTCCTACCCCCATCTCCCATCTGGAGCGCCTGTCCAACAAGCTCGGCAACGTGCAGCTCTACGTCAAGCGCGAGGATCTGAACCATTCCGGTGCCCATAAGCTCAACCACTGCATGGGCGAGGCACTGCTTGCCAAATACATGGGCAAGAAAAAGGTCATCGCCGAGACCGGTGCCGGCCAGCACGGCGTGGCACTTGCCACCGCCGCCGCCTACTTCGGTCTGGAGTGTGACATCTACATGGGTACCGTGGATATCAAAAAGCAGGCTCCCAACGTCGCCCGTATGAAGATCCTCGGTGCCAACGTCGTGGAGGTCACCCACGGTCTGCAGACCCTTAAGGAAGCCGTGGATGCCGCCTTTGATGCCTATGCCAAGGAATACCACGATGCCATTTACTGCATCGGTTCCGTTCTCGGCCCCCATCCCTTCCCCATGATGGTGCGCGATTTCCAGCACGTGGTGGGCGAAGAGGCCCGCGAGCAGTTCCTGCACATGACCGGCGAGCTGCCCGACACCATTGTTGCCTGCGTCGGCGGCGGATCCAATGCGGCCGGCTTCTTCTCCGGCTTCCTCAACGATCCCGTGGAGATCATCGGCGTTGAGCCCCTCGGCCGCGGCCCCAAGCTCGGCGACCACGCCGCGAGCCTCAAGTACGGCACCGAAGGCATCATGCACGGCTTCAACTCCATCATGCTCAAGGATGAGAACGGCGAGCCCGCCCCGGTCTATTCCGTGGCCAGCGGCCTTGATTACCCCTCCTCCGGCCCGGAGCATGCCTTCCTGCAGGAGATCGGCCGCGTGCAGTACGACGTGGTGGACGACGATGCCACCATCGACGCTTTCTTCGAGCTTTCCCGCATGGAGGGTATCATCCCCGCCATCGAGAGCGCCCATGCCGTTGCCTACGGCATGAAGCTTGCCCGCGAGAGAAGCCACGGCTCCGTGCTCATCAATCTCTCCGGTCGCGGCGACAAGGATATGGATTACGTCATCGAGCACTACGGCATCCGGTAAGAGCACATAAACCGTAAAGAAGCGTGTCTGTACGACACGCTTCTTTTTTTATCTCTTTTTCAGTTTGTTCAGCAAAACGTAGACAAGAATCAGCACCGCCGTCACACCGCCGAGGATAAGATACATCACCGGTTCGGGCACGGTATTTCCGAAAAAGCGGATGCGCATATCCATCGCAAGCATGATCTGCTCCGTCTCTGTTTCCGGAAGTCCGAGGCTATGCAGCTCCGCCACGGCACCCTGCATGGCGTGGGTACGCACAAGCGCCGTTCCGTAGGTTCCGGGCAGGAAGGAGATCACCTTCTGTAGCCCTTCTCCAAAGGAGGAAATGGGCATGTACGCGCCGCAGATAAAGCCGTAGCCTGAGCTGACGATGGTACCGACGGCGGAGATCTGCCCCTGCGAGGAGAGGAAGAAATTAATCACGGAGGACAGCGCCGTACCAAAGAGCACCAGCAACACCACGTCACAAAGCAGCCTCACCGTATCCGCAAGGCTCAGATACCATCCGGCCACCGCGGCATATCCAAAGCACAGACCTGCTGCGCAGAAACAGATGATAAGCGTCACCGCGAGGGTGGACACGTAATAGGCCACGGAAAGGGTGGATGCACGCACGGGCGAGACTCGCAGATCCGTGGCGGTGCCGAGAGCCTTGTCCTGCACCATGAGGAAATTGGAGCAGAAGGCCACCGTAACGCAGGAGACAGCGAGAATGGAAGAAATGAGCTGCCCGGCAACAAGACCGTCCAGCAGTTTCTCCGGCACCGGAAGGGCGGCGGGAAGGTTCATCACAAAGCTGTCGCGGTAAACATCCCCAAGAAAGGTCACGTACAGTACGAGCAAAATGGCCGGGGTGATAAGAGAGGTGAAGAACATGCCCTTATCCCTGAAAAACAGGCGCATATTCCGGCGTAAAAGCACAGAAAAGGTTTTCATTTTCCCTCGCCTCCTTCCAGATTTCGGCCCGTCACGTTGAGGAAAACGTCATCCATACAGCCCTTTATGATCTCATAATCCCGAAAGATCTCCGGATGGGCAAGGATGAGTTCTGTTGCCGCGGCCGTATTCGGCACGGTGATGCGGAAGGCATCCCGCAGCTCCTCCGCCGGAAGACCGAGCCGGGCGACCTCCCCGGCACTGACGTTGTAGAGAGTGATATGGTCGCCCGTCCATGCATTTTTCAGCTCCAGCGGCGTGCCTTGGGCGGCGATGCTGCCGCGGTCAAGAATAATGACCGAATCAGCCTGCGCTGCCTCCTCCATATAATGGGTGGTAAGAAAGACTGTCAGCCCCTCCTCCCGCCGCAGATCCTCCACGACCTGCCACAAGAGTTTTCGGGTCTGGGGATCCAGTCCCGTGGTGGGCTCATCAAGGATCAGCAGTCGCGGGCGGTGCAGCAGTGCACGGGCAATATCGATCCTGCGCCGCTGTCCGCCGGAAAGCTTGCGCAGAGGGCGCCGCAAAAGTTCCTGAAAGTCCAGACGCTCCGCCAGCTCCGCAACCCTTGCGCGGAATTCCGCCCCGGTGATCCCGTAGAGGGCAGCACGGCTTTCAAGGTTATCCCAAACGCTCAAGGGGCCGTCCAGCCGGCTTCCCTGATAGACAACGCCGATCGCCTTGCGCACGCGCTCTGCCTCCCGGTCAATATCCGCGCCGCAGACCGTGACCGTTCCGCTGTCCTTTGCAAGGGCGGTGCAGATGATATTGATGGTGGTGGATTTTCCTGCGCCGTTCTCGCCGAGAAAGGCAAACAGTTCCCCCTCCCGCACCGAGAAGGTCAGGTCACGCACCGCCTGTACGTCCCCGTAGGATTTGCACAGTCCGCAAATATCAATCATGTTTGTCATTATCCGTAAATCCTTTCATACCGGGAGGTGTGATCCCCTGCTCACGGAAATAGGTCTCCAAAGCCCGTCCGATAAAAATATCTGCAGGCTTATACCCTCCTTGCAGTCTCCCATCTTCTGCCGAAAGCTTCATCAGCCGCCCAAGCAGCGACAAATCGCCGCCGGTAAATGCCTGCACCATTTCCCAGAATTCCGCCGCAAAGGCCTGCCCTTCCGCTCCCGCAGGATCTGCATCCTGCGCCGCAAGTTCTGCGGCCCTCGCAGTCAGCCGCTGGTGAGCCCCGTTGATTCGGTCGCTCTGCGGGCGGTCAAATGCACGGAAATGCGCCATGATCTCCTGATCGAAGTACTTGATCATGCGATAATCCGTGTTGTTTTCCCGAATGCTTTCGATGATGGCGGCGATCTTCTCAAAGTCCACCGTTTCCATCTGCAGTACCTCTTCCCGCAAACAGGTAACGGTCCTGAGCGTCGCGGTTCGCTCGGCGATCTCGCGACGGAGCTCCTCCGCCTGACGCAGAAAGACCTCTGCCACCTGTTCCCGGTTTTCCAGTGGGATAAGCTGCTCCCGGATTTCCTTGAGCGAAAAGCCGAGTTTTTTCAGGGAGAGTATCTGGTGGAGCAGCACCATATCCTTTTCGGAATAGAGCCTTCGTCCGCCCTCGCTTTCTGCGGAGGGTTTCAGAAGACCCAGCCGGTCGTAATACTGCAGTGTGCGAACGGTAGTGCCGAGACGTGCGCTGAGTTCTCCCACCGTCATAAATCCGCCGGTATCCTTTTGCATTCTCCGTTACCTCCGTCTCTCTGTATTTATTATATAACACGACGTTAGGTAACAAGCAAGCACTTTTTAAAAAAACGTCTGTCCTTTTTAAGAACAGACGTTTTTCTCTTATTTTACGATCTCTTCTTTAAGCTCGGAGAGATTGTACGGGGTTTCCTGATAAACGTAGTAGTTCAGCCAGTTGGAGAAAAGCAGGTTAGCATGGCTTCTCCAGTTGAAGATAATAGGCTTTTCGGGATCGTCATCCACAAAGTAGTTTGCGGGGATCTTGGGGTTGATTCCCGCCTTCAGGTCACGCAGGTACTCGCCCTTGAGGGTATCACGGTCGTATTCCATGTGTCCGAAAATGAAGATCCGGCGGCCGGATTCGGTGGAAACGAGGTGTACACCGGCCTCGTCGCTCTCCGCGAGGATACGGAGCTTGGGCTGCGCCAAAATATCCTCCCGACGGACGGTGGTGTTGCGGGAATGAGGAGCGTAGAAGACCTCGTCAAAGCCGCGCACCAGAGGATTCTTCGGACGGGTGACGCGGTGGGCGTAGATGCCGCTGAGCTTCTCCGGCAGGCGCTCTTTATCGATACCGTAGTGGTAATAGAGTCCGGCCTGGGCACCCCAGCAGATATGGATGGTGGAATAGACGTTGGTACGGGAGAACTCCATCAGGCGGCAAAGCTCGTCCCAGTAGTCCACCTGCTCAAAGGGCAAGGTCTCCACCGGCGCGCCGGTGATGATCATGCCGTCAAAGCGCTCGTGGGAGACCTCGTCAAAGGTCTTGTAAAAGGCCTCCAGATGCTCTGCGGCGGTATTTTTGGACTGATGGGAGCCCATGCGCAGGAGATTGAGTTCCACCTGCAGCGGCGAGTTTGCCAGCACGCGGGCGAGCTGGATCTCGGTGGCGATCTTTGTGGGCATGAGGTTAACGATGAGGATACGCAGGGGACGGATATCCTGCATATGGGCGCGGGAGGAATGCATGACGAAGATATTCTCCTCCGCAAGCGCCGCAGAGGCCGGCAGGTCGGGGGGGATAATCAGGGGCATATTTTTTGTACCTCTTTTTTTACTTTGCCGCGGCTTTCAGCGCCTGCTCAAAGTCCGCAATAATATCATCGATGTTCTCGCAGCCCACGGAGACGCGAATAAGCTCCGGCTTGATACCGGCGGCGATCTGCTCCGCCTCGGAGAGCTGGCGATGGGTGGTGGAAGAGGGATGCAGCACGCAGGAGCGGATATCGCCCACGTGGACGGCGAGGCTGACAAGCTTGAGCTGCTTGACAAACTCGTTTCCGGCGGCAAGGCCGCCCTTGATGCCGAAGGTCAGAACACCGCCGGCACCAAGAGGCATGTACTTCTTACCAAGCTCGTAATAGGGATTGTCGGAAAGGCCGGGATAGAAGACCCAATCCACATAGGGGCTCGCGGCAAGATACTCCGCAAGGGTCTGGGCATTCTTGACATGGCGCTCCATGCGCAGGTGCAGCGTCTCCAGACCGAGGTGGGTCAGGAAGGCATTCATGGGGCTCATGGTGCAGCCAAAGTCGCGCAAAAGCTGAGCGCGAAGCTTGAGAGCGAAGGGGCAGGTGGGGAACTTATCCACATAGACAAGGCCGTGATAGCTCTCGTCCGGCTCGCACAGGCCGGGATATTTGCCGGCAGCGCGCCAGTCGAAGTTACCGCCGTCGATCACGCAGCCGCCCACGGCGAGGGCATGGCCGTCGGAATACTTGGTGGTGGAGTGCACGACAATGTTCGCGCCGTGCTCCAGCGGACGGCAGAGGTAGGGAGTGGCAAGGGTGTTATCCACGATAAAGGGGATGTTCAGCTCCTTGGCCACGGAGGAATACTTTTCAAAATCCAGCACGGAAAGGGCGGGATTTCCAAGGGTCTCACCAAAGATGAGCTTGGTGTTGGGACGCGCTTCGGCAAGGATCTGCTCGCGGGTGAGATCCGGCGTGAGGAAGGTGGTCTCGATACCGAGCTTCTTCAAAGAAACACCCAGCAGGTTGGAGGTTCCGCCGTAAACGTTGCTGGAGCAAAGGATGTGATCTCCCGCCGTGCAGATGTTGAGGCAGGCGGTGAGGGATGCGGCCTGTCCGGAGGAGGTGCAGACCGCAGCGGTACCGCCCTCGAGCAGCGCCATTTTCTCCTCCAGCGCGTTAACGGTGGGGTTGGAGATACGGGAATACATATGGTCTGCGCTGTCCAGATCAAAGAGCTTTGCCACGTCTGCCGAGTCATAATAACGGTAGGTGGTGGACTGGACAATGGGCAGCGTCTGCGGCTCGCCGGAGGCGGCGCGGTAAGTGCCATGGATGCAATTGGATTCGAGATGGAGATTTTCCTTCATATTCGGTTTCCTTTCGTGGGGTGATATATTTCTGTATGTGTTTGATTTGCAATTACATGTCCGCCATGTCCTCGCGGCGCATGCGGATCTCCTGCCACTCTTCCTTGGTGATGAGCACATCACGGGTCTTGGATCCGGCAAAGGGACCGACGATGCCGCGCTCCTCCATTTGGTCCATCAGGCGGCCGGCGCGGGCATGTCCGACACCGAGCTTGCGCTGCAGCATGGAGGTGGATGCAAGACCGGAATTGACGATGAGTTCAATGGCCTGCATGAGCAGCTCATCCTCATCCCCCGAAGCTTCACCGCCGGCAGCTTCGCCGCCGGACTTGCCGCCCTTGCCGCCGTTCTCCGCGGCGATCTCGATCTGACGGATAACGTCCTGATCGTAGGCATTCTCCTGGTCTGCATTGCCGCGGACAAAATCGGTGACTGCTTCCACCTGCGAGGAGGAAACGAAGCAGCCCTGGATGCGCATGGGCTTGGTGGAGCCAATGGGATTGAAGAGCATATCACCCTTACCGATGAGTTTTTCAGCACCCATGGTATCGAGGATAATACGGGATTCCAGCTGGGAGGCCACGGAGAAGGCGATGCGGGAGGGAATGTTTGCCTTCATCAGGCCGGTGATAACGTCCGCCGAGGGACGCTGGGTAGCAATGATGAGGTGCATACCGGCGGCGCGGCCCATCTGTGCCACGCGACAGATGGCCTCTTCCACCTCGTTTTTGGCAACGAGCATGAGGTCCGCCAGCTCATCAATGACGATGACCGTCTGCGCGATCTTCTGCACAGGAGCGATTTCGCCCTCCTCTGCCGCCGCGGCGGCACGGCGCGCCATCTCATCGTTATATTCAAAGATATTGCGTACACCGATCTCGGAGAAGCGCTTGTAGCGGCTCATCATCTCCAGCACCGCCCACTGCAGAGCGCCGGCGGCCTTCTTGGGATCGGTAACGACGGGGATCAGCAGATGAGGAATGCCGTTATATACGCCAAGTTCAACCATTTTGGGGTCGACCATGATGAGCTTGACTTCCTCGGGAGTTGCCTTGTAGATCAAGCTGATCAGCAGAGAGTTGATGCACACCGACTTACCGGAGCCGGTGGTACCGGCCACCAGCAGGTGGGGCAGCTTTGCAATATCCCAGACCACGGGCTTACCCGTGATGTTCATACCGAGAGCGACGGTAACACGGCTCTTGCTGTCGGCAAAGTCCCGGGATTCCAACACATCGCGCAGGTAAACCGATGCAACCTCGCGGTTGGGCACCTCGATACCGACGGCAGACTGGTCGGGAATGAGGACGATACGAACCGAGGGGGCACCCATGGCGATGGCGATATCATCCGAAAGATTGGTGATACGGGAAAGACGGATACCGGAATTGAGCTGCATCTCATACCGGGTGATGGTGGGACCGTGGGTGATGTTGATGATATGCGCCTCGACACCGAAGCTGCGCAGGGTTTCCACCAATTTCAGCGCACCGGCGCGGCTGTCCGCGGCGGCATTCTCGCCGAGATTCATATGATCGTTGCCGATCAGATCCAACGGCGGATATGTATAGCTTTGCGCAGGTTCTTCCGCCTGCGTTCCGATCTCGCGGGCGATGGAGTTGATCTCCTCCACGATCTCCTCGCGGGTGATCTTCTCTTCCAGATCGATGGCGGGCATTTCCGGTTCCTCGGAAAGCAGCGAGCTCAAACGCTCGGCCTCCTCGCTCATGGGCGGCTCTTCCTTTACGGGTGTCGGTACCGGAGCGGGAACCGGCTTCTTTTCCACCTTTTCCTTACGCTTGCCGCCATCCAGCGGGAAGTCAATATTCGGGCGGGTATAGGCCGCGCCGTAATCGGTCAGGGGCAGCTGCTCCGCCACCGGAAGCTCCTCTGCGGGGATCTCGCGGGAAACCGCCGCGCGGCGCTCGGCTTCCGCTACGGCATACTCCTCGCGCTTTTTGAGAATGCTTGCACGAAGCTTCATAAACAGTCTGCAAAGGAGGCCGACAAAGTGCCCCACCGTCAGACCGCAGGCATAGATAAGTGCAATACAGCCGCCAAGAATGGCAAGAATACGGGCAAGCACGATGGTAACGCATCGCTCCAGCAGCTCACCGAGTCAGCCGGTGATAATGCCGGAGGCGGTTCCGGCGGCGGCAC
>JAFYLV010000109.1 GCA_017556885.1 Clostridia bacterium
ATGCCCTGGCAGAACTTGCCGGAGACAACGCGGATGCGATCATGCCGGGCTATACCCATCTGCAGCGTGCCCAGCCGGTGAGCTTTGGCCACTATATGTGTGCCTATGCGGAGATGCTTCTGCGGGATTCCGACCGCCTGCAGGATTGCATGCGCCGACTCAACGTCAGTCCTTTAGGCTCCGGTGCTCTTGCCGGCACGACCTATGAGACCGACCGCCACCTCACGGCGGCACTGCTTGGATTTGACGCTCCCTGCGAGAATAGCCTGGACGGCGTCTCTGACCGCGACTTTGCGCTGGAGCTCATGTCCGCCCTGTCCATTCTCATGATGCACATCTCCCGTCTCTCGGAGGAAATGATCCTTTGGGCGTCCCTCGAGTTCCGCTTTATCGAGCTTTCCGATGCCTATTCCACCGGCTCCTCCATCATGCCCCAGAAGAAGAACCCCGATCTCTGTGAGCTTGCCCGAGGCAAGACCGGTCGCGTTTACGGGGATCTTTTCACCCTGCTTACGGTGATGAAGGGGCTGCCCCTTGCCTATAACAAGGACATGCAGGAGGATAAGGAAGCCCTCTTTGATGCTGTGGATACCGTCCGCGGCGTGCTCTGCGTCTTCCCGGATATGCTGCGCACCATGCGCATCCGTCGGGAGAATATGCGCGCCGCTGCCGGCGCCGGCTTTATCAATGCCACCGACTGTGCAGACTACCTCGTCAAGAAGGGGATGCCCTTCCGCACAGCCTACAAGATCGTTGGTGAGATCGTTGGCGAGTGCACGCAGAACGGCAAGACGCTGGAAAGCATGAGCCTTGCGGATTATCAGTCCCACAGCGAGCTTTTCGGCGAGGACGTCTACGATGCCATCAATCTGGAGAACTGCCTTGCGTTGCGTCGCTCCTACGGCGGTCCTGCGCCGGAAAATGTCCGTGCCGCCGTTGAGCGCCTGAAGGGACGCATCCACGTGGCTGCCGCTGCCTTTGGCGGAGAGGAGTAAAAATATGCAGGAAAGATTACAAAAGCTGCTTTCCGGCTTCGGTGTTGCTTCCCGCCGGGAGGCGGAGCGCCTCATTGAAGCCGGTGTCGTCAAAGTCAACGGCAAGGTGGCGACGCTTGGCATGCGCGCCGATCCGGAGACAGACCGCATCGAGGTGGATGGCCGCCGCATCGAGAAGCGCCCGCCCTTGACCTACGTTATGCTCAATAAGCCCCGCGGCTATGTTACTACCACCGAGGATGAGCGCGGCCGCCGTACCGTCACGGATCTGCTGGAAGGGCTCAACCACCGGGTATATCCCGTCGGACGACTGGATATGAACACGGAAGGTCTGCTTCTTCTCACCAATGACGGCGCTTTTGCCCAGCGCCTGACCCATCCGAAATTTGAGGTGGAAAAGGAATACCGTGCCAATGTTACCGGCGATGCGGAGGCTGCCGTCAAGCTCTTCCGCAAAGGTATGCTTATCGACGGAGAGACTTTTTCTCCCGCCCGTGCCCGTGTGCTGAAGACAGATCCTACCACCGGAGTGTCTACCATCTCCGTCATCATCCATGAAGGAAAGAACCGGCAGGTTCGTCGCATGTGCGAGACGGCAGGTTTGGAGGTTCGCCGCCTGAAACGCGTGGCAGAGGGCCCGCTGACCCTCACCGGCCTGGCCCCCGGCAAATGGCGTTTGCTGACCGAAGAGGAAGTTTCTCTTCTGATGGGCAAGAAAATTCGCGGAAAGATCCAATAAATTGTAACTTTCACCCCCGGTATCCGCATAGGATACCGGGGGTGATATTTTTTGCAGATCGATCTTGGAGCCGTTCGCCGTCAGGTGTTTCAGCGTGTTATGCGCCGCCCGTTTGTGACCGCACTGCTGATGGTTTTTGTCCTCGTTGCCATATTTTTTCGCGTGCAGGGAAACATCCGTCCCGTTGCCACAAAAATGGCCGTGTCCGCCGTGTCAAACTGGGCAACGGACGTTGTCAATGCGGCGGTGGAGGCGGAAGTGGTGGCGGAGGGCCTAGCCTATTCCTCTCTTATCAACTTTGAAAAGATGGCGGACGGCAGCGTATCCGCCGTGTATACAGACATAGCGAAACTGAACCGCCTGAAAACCGAAATTACCGCAGTTGTGCTTGAGCGGATCACGAACTGTGAGCCGGGGGAAATTTCCATTCCGCTCGGCAGCATTTTGGATACGGAATTGCTTGCCGGACGGGGGCCGAAGCTGCGGATTCGCATCATTCCTCTCGGAAGCGTACATACCGAGGTGGAGAACCGGTTTGAATCTGCCGGCATCAATCAGACACGCCATCGCATTCTCCTGCGTGTCACGGCAGAAATGACGGTGCTTATCGCAGGATACGCAGCACCGACCTCTGTCAGCACGGAGGTGTGTGTGGCAGAGACGGTCATTGTCGGTTCTGTGCCGGAGAACTATACCGTCATCACCGATGGGGAAGTCTTTGATAAGTACAATGACTTTTTGATCGATTAGGGGTGTTCGTAAGGACGGAAAAATGGTATAATAGTGACAGAAGATCAAAAACGGAGGACGGATCATGCCGGATATCGTAAAAGAGCTTGCAGAGCTTCGGGAGACTCTGAATTATCATGCAAAGAAGTATTATACTGAGGATGCCCCCGAGATCAGCGATTTTGAATACGATGCGTTGATGCGCAGGCTGAAGCAGATCGAGGCAGAGCATCCGGAACTCATAACTCCCGATTCACCTACCCAGCGTATCGGCGGTGCCGTACTGTCTTCCTTTGATACCGTGCGGCATGAAGTCCCCATGGAAAGCCTGCAGGACGTGTTTTCCTTTGAAGAACTCTATGATTTTGACCGGCGAGTACGGGAATATACCGATGCCCCCCGTTACGTTGTTGAATATAAGATCGACGGCCTTTCGGTTTCTCTGCGGTATGAGAAGGGCGTTTTCGTGCAGGGGGCTACCCGCGGTGACGGCACCGTCGGTGAGGACGTGACGGAAAACCTGCGCACCGTGCGGGAAATCCCCATGGTGCTTTCCGGTGACGTGCCCGAATCGCTCACCGTTCGCGGCGAGGTATATATGTCCCGTGCGGTTTTTGCAAAACTGAATGCCGAACGGGAGCGGGAAGAAAAGCCACTCTTTGCAAATCCCCGCAACGTGGCGGCGGGATCGCTTCGTCAACTCGATTCTAAGATCTGCGCGGAACGGCATCTGTCCGTGATCGTCTTTAATCTGCAGTCCTCCGATGCTGATGCCGCCTCCCATCGGGAGACACTGGACCGGCTGGAGGCTCTTGGATTTCCGGTCAGTCCCAACCGTCCGGTTTTCGGAAATATGGAGGATGTCTGCCGTGAGATCACCCGCATGGGTGAGAGTCGGGGAGAGCTGCCCTTTGAGATCGACGGTGCTGTGGTCAAGGTGGACGATCTTGCGCTCCGCCGGGAGATGGGCAGCACCGCGAAATGTCCCCGCTGGGCGGCGGCCTATAAGTATCCGCCGGAGGAGAAGGAAACAGAGCTTCTCGACATCCGCATTCAGGTGGGAAGAACCGGTGTGCTGACACCGCAGGCCATACTTGCCCCTGTGCGCATTGCTGGGACCACCGTGCAGGCGGCAACGCTGCATAACCGCGATTTTATTGCAGAAAAGGATATTCGTATCGGGGATACCGTTCGCATTCGTAAAGCCGGAGAAATCATCCCTGAGATCATCTGCGCTATAAAAGAAAAGCGCCCCGCGGATGCGGAGCCCTTTGTCATGCCGGAGCGCTGCCCCGTGTGCGGCGCCCCTGTACGAGCTGCGGAGGATGAAGCCGCCGTGCGCTGCACCGGTGCCGACTGCCCCGCGCAGCAGGTCAGAAACCTGACACATTATGCTTCCCGTCAGGCCATGGATATTGAAGGCCTCGGGCCTGCCGTTGTGGAGCTTCTGTGCGAGGCAGGTCTTGTGAGCAATCCCGCAGACCTGTATGATCTTAAGGCAGAGGCTATTGAAGAACTGCCGAGAATGGGTGCGAAATCTGCGGAAAATCTGTTGGATGAGATCGAAAAGTCCAAGAAAAACGATTTGTCGAGGCTGATCTTTGCTCTTGGCATCCGTAACGTCGGTCAGAAGACCGCTGCGGTGCTTGCCCGCCGTTTTGGCACGATGGCTGCCCTTGCAGCGGCTCCTGCAGAGGAGTTGGAAGGTGTGGAGGATGTTGGCCCCATCATTGCCCGCAGCATTGCCGACTGGTTTGCCGATCCCCGCGGATGCGAGCTGCTTGAGCGATTGCGTGCCGCAGGCGTGAATATGGAGAGCCGCGAGGAGCGGCGGGATGACCGTTTTGCAGGAAAGACCTTTGTGCTTACCGGTGCCCTTACCGCCTTTACGCGGGATGAGGCTGCGGCCCTCATCGAGTCCTTTGGCGGAAAATGCGCCGGATCGGTCTCCAAAAAGACGGGTTACGTTGTCGCCGGCGAGGCCGCTGGCTCCAAACTGACCAAAGCCAGAGAACTCGGTATTCCCGTCCTCAGCGAGGAAGAGTTTCTGGAGTTGGTGCGGTAGGTTTATTGGACGAGATCGACGGACTGTTTGATATATCATTAACCGTAAAACAAAGTAACAAAGAGAGCCGATGATCTTCGGCTCTCTTATTTTATCTCCGCAAGTACATCTACCAGTACTTCGCCGAAGTAGTTAATGGATCGTTTCGCCTCTTCAAGGGTATTTCCATCGGTACCGACCTCTAAGATGACGGAGGCGCGGGTGGTATGTTCATTATAGCGGTGTTTTGTTATCGTGATGGGGCGCATGAGGGTCGGGTAGCGGTCGAGTACCGCCGACTGTACCTTTGCCGCAAAGGCAAGATTTTCTCGCCAATTGGGAAAAGAGAGTCCGCTTAATCCGGTTCCCATCACAAACATGAGCTGCGCGCAGTCCTCGCCGTTGATCTCGGAGACCAGCTTATATTTGGTGGTCTCGTTGGACATGGCATCCCGATGGATGTCAATGACCATACGAATGGAGGGATACTGTTTCAAATAGGCGTTGATGCCTTTCAAAGCAGAGGAGTAGGATGTGCTATAGGTGGGCTGATCGTACATGGTCGTCGAATGGAGGACGGAAAAGCCGGCATTATGGAGGATCCTTGCAAGATCTGCGCCCACTGCAACGATATTTTCCGTGATATCGAGACTGCGGGAGTTATCCGAGGGAAGCCACCAGATGCCGCCATGGGGATTATAGCTTTCACTCCCATGGGTATGTACGATGAGGATCTGCGGGCCGCTGCTATCAAAGCTCCATTTTAAAGGCGCTTTCAGTACGGTCTCCGCATCGATCTTTGCGGTTGTCGGGTTTTTGATGTAGAGATTGCCGTAATGGGTCTGTGTGGAGGAGCCGCGCACGGTCAGTGGCGTTAGCGGACGTCCGCCCGCAGGCGGCGTGAGAGATGGTGATATCGTTTTCTGCGGCAGGAGATAATCGCCGTAGTCCTCCGTGTCCGGAAGCTCGGCCTCGTCGACGGTCAGGTCATTGAGTACAATGTTGGAACCTACGGCGGTTTCGGTTTGAATATGCATTCCGGGTGCGGCAAGCAATGCCAATGCCCGGGGTGACGGGGGGAATGCCCCTGCTTTGGATGCGCATAGGAGCACGGCGGCACAGATCAGTGCCGTCAGTGATCCCGAGACACACCGTTTCAGTATCTGCATGGCAATCCCCCCTTTGAAAACTATCTTATGGTGGACAAGGCCTTTTTATGCCAAAAATGCGGTGATCTCCTCGCAATCATAGCCCGGCTGCAGCGCAAGGTTGATGCCGTAGCCGATGATCTTTGCTACACAAGCCACCTCCGCATCAATATCCCGGGGTGTGACCAGCATCCGTCCGTATTCGCTGTCCTCTGCGATTCCGTCCGGCATCGGCAGACCGGCATTTTCCAGCACATCGGAGGTCAACGTCAGGGCATCAACAACGGTTGGAACACCGATGGCGATACAGGGGATGCCGAGAGTCTGCATGTTCAGCGGAAAGCGTTTTTGCCCAAGGCCGGAGGCGGGCATAATACCGCTATCGGTCAGTTGTACGGTGCGGAGTACGCGGGAAACCCGTCGGGATGCCAGCGCATCCACTGCGATGACGGCGGAAGGGGCGCATTTTTCGCATACGCCCTTTACGATCTCTCCCGTTTCCACGCCGGTGAGGCCGAGAACGCCCGGCTGCAATGCCGATACCGGCCGGAGATTACCGAATAAATCCGGTATTTCATCCACCAGATGCCGCGTGACCATGATATGGTCGGCACAGGCAGGGCCAAGCGCATCGGGAGTAATGTGGCGGTTTCCAAGGCCGACGACAAGAACGCTTTGCAGGCCAGTCGGAAGCAGCCGGGAAAGACAATCTGCCACGGCATTTGCACATTCCGTAAAACAAACCTCGCGCCGATCCCAGACCTTGCCAAGCTCCAGTGTTACATAGCGCCCCTTTTCCTTGCCGATGCTCCGCCCGGCATCGTCGGAATCGACGGTCAGCATTTGCGCGGGCAGAGGGTCACCGACAATG
>JAFYLV010000110.1 GCA_017556885.1 Clostridia bacterium
AATTTCGCTCATTTTTCCACTCCTTTTATACTGATTATATTTCAATTTTTAGAATACATTCTAATAAAGAAATTATATATTACATTCTAAAATTGTCAACAATAATTCTGGCATTTTCCTTTATCTGTGGTATAATAGCCCCAAGAGAATTCTGACCGGAGGAAAAAAATGTCCAAAGTCAAGGAAAAACAGCTCCGCCGCCGCTCGGAGATAATCGAGGCCGTTATACCCCTCATAGGCTCCGTGCCCTTTGAGCAGCTCAGCGTCAACGAGATCTGCTCCGCCGCAGGCATATCCGTGGGCAGCTTTTATCATTATTTCGAGAAAAAGTCCGACCTTCTTGTGGGGCTTCTGGCCCTCATAGACGAATATCTGGAGGAAAATGTGTACCCCGCGCTCCGCGAGGGAGAGGTTTTGCCCCGCCTTCGCGCCTTTGCTCAGGAATGGGCCATCTATGTGGAAAACCACAGCCTTGAGCGCAGCAAGCTCATATCCTCCGTTGAGCCCTCCAATACCGACCTCAGCGGCCAGAAGCGCAGCTGCGTGATATTTCTGGAAGGCATCTTCGGCCAGGGCCAGCGTGAAGGTCTCATTACCGACAGTTACAGCCCCCATGAGCTTACGGAGCTCTATTTGCTGGCCCTTCGCGGCATCACCACCGACTGGTCCCGAAATAACGGACGCTATAATATCCGCGAAAAAATGGCCCGGTATATGGATATCTGGCTCCGTGGCATAAGCCTTTGAAATATCTGCGGATAAATTATTTAAAACTCCCTGCAAAGATTTTGCAGGGAGTTTTTCAGATTTTAACGTGCAGGGGGGTCCTTCGCCCCCTGCACACGCCCCCGCTGCTTTTGTTGCGTAAGTTTGCAGCATAGTTTTTTGCGTTTTGGGGGACAGGTGACCCATCCCCTGCGGTCCGCGCTGTAATTTTGATCTTGCACCCGCAGGGGCGACCTGCGGTCGCCCGAGATCATGGCGGCAGCAAGCGGCCGCCCTACGATGCCGCACCGATTTTAGTCTATACGATTTGTAGGGACCGGCCTCCCGGACGGTCCGAAAAATGAACCTCTCCGCCTCGCCGGCGCTTCGGCACCTCCCCTAAAAGGAGAGGCTTTAAAATGCCGGGAATTTAAATCATCGCAAATCGTAGGGGACGGCGTCCTCGACGTCCCGCAAAAACGCACCTGTCATTGCATGGAGGCCGAAGGCCGACGTGGCAATCCGTACCCCCCCAATGCAGGCGGATATGGAATCCCCTGCGAGGCGTAAATTCCGCTCTCCCGCACGCGCGGAATGGGCTTATCCCTCGCGCCGGGGCTGAGGCTTGGGGACAGCAACACCGAGGGGAAGCCAAATTGTTACAAAAGTATGTAGCAAATGTTAACAAGATTTAATTTGACCTGCCGAGGTAAATTGTGGTATATTACAAGTGACGAGAACATAACAATCTAATTTGCCAAAAAGTTACAGAAAGGAAAATGACTATGAAAAAAAGACTTATAGCCGCCCTTCTGGCACTGGTGCTGGTGTTCGGCGCTGTGCCCTCCGTGTTTGCCTCCGATTTCAGCGATGTTGCTCCCGGGGCCTGGTACGCCGAGAGCGTGGATTGGGCCGTTGAAAACGGCATTACCACCGGCATGGGCAACGGCCTTTTCGCGCCGGGAAATACCTGCACCCGCGCGCAGGTGGTCACTTTCCTGTGGCGCAGTCAGGGCGAGCCGGAGCCCGCCGGAAGCGACAATCCCTTCACCGATGTGAAGGAGAGCGACTACTTCTACAAGGCTGTCCTGTGGGCAGTTGAGCAGGGCATCACCTACGGTGTCAGCGCCAGCTCCTTCGGCTCCAATCTCGAGTGCACCCGCGCTCAGATCGTCACCTTCCTGTGGCGTGCAGAGGGCAGCCCCGCCTCCTCCACCGGCGCCACCTTCAGCGATGTGAATACGTCCGCTTACTACTTCGAGCCCATTGCATGGGCCGTTGAGAACGGCATCGCTGCCGGTATCGGCAACGGCAACTTCGGTCCCGACCAGACCTGCAGCCGTGCACAGGTCGTCACCTTCCTGTACCGCAACTACGCAGACTGATCCCATCCTCCCCTAAGCAAGAGGGCGGCCGCAAGGCCGCCCTTTCTTTACATATTCGTGGTTTTGTGATATAATCCGGAAAACCGAAAGGGGTTCGCATATGCACTACGTCCTCTCCGATATCCACGGCAACGAACGCCGTTTCCACTCCATCCTCCATCAGATCGACCTGCGCCCCGAGGATACCCTCTATGTTCTGGGCGATGTGATCGACCGACACCCGGGCGGCTTTCGCATCCTGCGGCGGCTCATGGCGATGCCCAATGCGAAGCTGCTCCTGGGCAACCATGAATACATGATGCTCCGGGCGCTGGGGCATCCGGCAGATGACAACCCGGACGACGGAACCGCCCTGGCACACTGGCCCATGGAGGTCTGGCACGGAGAAAACCGCATCGGCATCGATTGCGGCAGCGGTTACCCGGAGCATGGCGAAAACAGCCGCTACGGCCGCCTCGCCTGCCTGCGACTGGAGGACGGAAGGGTCTTCTATTCCGAATAAAAAACGGCACCCCAGTTCACAAAGAACTGAGGTGCCGTATTCTTTTTACTGCTGCAGTCTGCGTTCTTTCCGATACCGGATCAGAGAAACGGAAAACACCACCGCAAAAACCACGGTAACGGCGATATCCGGCACGATCATGCTCACTCCGTAGAAATTCTCTCTCATCAACTCGTAGACCACTGCGAAGAGCTGAAACGCAAGGTCTCCCAAAACCATCACCAGGATGGGCACATACCATCGCTTCTTCCAGGCAAGGATATAAGTGATCAGATGCACCACAGGATAAGACACAAACCACCAGGCTCCGAGCTTTGCCACAGCTGTCACTTCATCAAAGGCACCGTAGCAAAAGGCCGTGTAAAGGGAGCTGGCGCCCACTGTAAAGCAAGCCCTCGCCGCCTCAACCGACGGAAAGAACAGCACGACACCAACAACCGTTGACCAGAAATGCCAGTTCGCCAGCCTCCTGCAGCGATCCATATATTTCTCTAACATATGATCTCTCCTCAGAACTTCGCAAATCTCCCCAGAAGCTTCCGGTACACCCGGTACAGAGGCCCTTCCAGCTCCTTCTGCGCCTCCTCCAGCTTATCCCGGATGGCGATATGCTGGGGACAGTGCTTCTCGCATTTTCCGCAGCGGACGCAGTTGCTGGCGGCGGTGGAATTCTTCCG
>JAFYLV010000111.1 GCA_017556885.1 Clostridia bacterium
AAGCCACACCGCGCCGGAGGCGGTCTTGCCCATCTTCTTGCCCTCGGAGTTGAGCAGCAGCGTGATGGTCATGGCGTGGGCATCGCGTCCGAGCTTCTTGCGGATGAGCTCGGTGCCGCCCAGCATGTTGGACCACTGATCGTTGCCGCCAAACTGCATGTTGCAGCCGTACTCCTTAAAGAGGTAGTAGAAGTCGTAGGACTGCATGGGCATGTAGTTGAATTCCAGGAAGGAGAGACCCTTCTCCATACGCTGCTTGAAGCACTCGGCGCGCAGCATATTGTTGACGGAGAAGCAGGCACCCACGTCGCGGATGAATTCGATGTAGTTGAGGTCCAGCAGCCAGTCGGCGTTGTTGACCATACGGGCCTTGTCCTCGCCGAACTCGATGAAGCGGCTCATCTGCTTTCTGAAGCACTCGCAGTTGTGCTCGATGGTCTCGCGGGTCATCATGGAGCGCATATCGCTGCGGCCGGAGGGGTCGCCGATCATGGCGGTGCCGCCGCCGATGAGGGCAATGGGCTTGTTGCCTGCCATCTGCAGGCGCTTCATCAGACACAGAGCCATAAAGTGGCCCACGTGGAGGGAATCGGCGGTGGGGTCAAAGCCGATGTAGAAGGTGGCTTTGCCGTTGTTGACCATTTCCCGGATCTCTTCTTCGTTGGTCACCTGGGCGATGAGGCCGCGGGCTACCAGTTCTTCGTAGATCTGCATGATTTATTTTCCTTCCTTTGCAGGTTTTTTATATTCCTCCGCCGCGCGAAGCTGTTCCTTCGCACCGGCGATCAGGGTCTCGGTGATGCGGAAGCCGCCGGTGATGCGGGCAAGCTCACCCGCGCGGCCTTCCTCGTCCAGGGGAAGCACGTCGGTCACCGTGCGCCCGTCGCGGACGGATTTGCGCACGGAAAAATGGGCGTCGCCCATGGCGGCGATCTGGGAGAGATGGGTCACGCACAGCACCTGATTTCCGCGGGAGGCGCCGTAGAGCTTTTCGCCCACACGCTGGGCGGCGCGGCCGCTGACGCCGGTGTCCACCTCGTCAAAAACAAGGGTCCGGCCGGGATCGGCCCGCAGAACGTTGCGCAGCGCCAGCATGATGCGGCTCATCTCACCGCCGGAGGCGATCTTTGCAAGGGGTTTTGGCTCCTCGCCGGGGTTCGGGGCAAGATAGAACTCCATTTTATCCGCGCCCGTGGGGGAAAGCTTTCCGTTTTCCGCAAAATTTGCAAAAATACGGCAGCCGGGCATCTCGAGATAGGCAAGCTCGGCCTCCACGTCCGCCTTGAGGCGCAGGGCGGCCTCCTTGCGGCGTGCGGAAAGGACGGCGGCGGCAGCCTTCGCGGCGGCAAGGGCCTCCGCATAGTCGGCGGCAAGCTGTCCGTCCATGCCTTCGGCGGCGGAAAGCGCTTCCCGTTCCGTCCGTGCCTTTTCAAGATATTCCAGTGCGGCGGTCTCATCTCCGCCGTATTTCGGAAGCAGACGGCGCAGGGTCTCCATCCGCTCGCGGATGGCTTCCTTCTCGCCCGGCTCCTCGCGAAGGGCCTCGGCAGCTTCCGTCAGGGTCTTTGCCAGAGTCTCCGCTGCGGCGGCAAGCTCGGCTACCCGGTCGGCGGCAGCGCCTGCCTCCGGGGAAAGGGGGGCAACGCCCACCAGCGCCCGCCCTGCGGCGGACAGCAGGCTCTCTGCCCCGGCTCCGCCGTCCCCGGCAAGGCAATCCGCCGCGCCGGAAAGGGCGGTGCGGATCTTATCGGCATTGTCCAGGGTCTTTTTGCGCTCGGAAAGTTCGGCAAGCTCGCCGGGACGAATGTCCGCGCCCTGCAGCTCGCTGATCTGAAAATCCAGAAGCTCGGCCCGGCGGGCTCTGGCTTCGCGGCTTTCCTCCGCCGCCACAAGACGGCCGCGGACCTCACGGGCAGCGCGGTATTTTTCACGGTAGTCGGAAAGCTCATCAGCGACACCGGCATAGGCATCGAGAAAGCCGAGATGCTCCGTCGGATCCAGCAGCTGACGGCCGTCGTGCTGGCCGAGGATGGAGATGAGCTCGCCCCCAAGCTCCCGCAGAAGGGAGAGGGCGCAGGGCTTTCCGCCGGCGCGGCAGATATTGCGGCCGTCGGCGTGCATCTCCCGGGAGAGCAGGATGCTTCCGTCCTCGCATTCGATGCCGTTGTCGGCAAGGATGCGGCAGGCCGCCGGAGACAGAGCGCTGAAAAGCGCCCGCACGGTGGCCTTGTCCTGTCCGGTGCGGATGAGCTCCCGGGAGGAGCGGCCACCGGCGATGGCGTGCAGGGCATCCAGAATAATGGATTTGCCCGCGCCGGTCTCACCGGTGAGAACGTTGAAGCCCGGAGCGGGAGAGAGCTCCGCCCGCTCGATGACGGCGATATTTTCGATATACAGGGTCTCAAGCACGGAAAACACTCTCCTTTCCGTAAAATAAGGTATATTTCAGAGATTACAGCAGAGTTTCGATCTCTTTGCGGAAGGTCTCGGCGCTGCCCTTGCTGCGCATGACGATGAGGATGGTGTCGTCACCCGCAAGGGTGCCGACGATGGCGGTGTGCTCCATGCTGTCGATGGCGGCGGCAGCGGCGGAGGCAACGCCCGCGAGGGTCTTGACGACGACGATATTCTCGGCGCTGTCCACGTGGTTGACGCTCTCCCGCAGAATGTTGGAGAGACGGCCGACAAAATTCTTGCCGAGGGTCCCCGGCGGCGTGTAGCGGCTCTTGCCGTCGCTGCCGCGGGTCTTGACGAGACCCAGCTGGCGGATATCGCGGGATACCGTGGCCTGGGTGACCTCAAAGCCCCGCTCGCGCAGGCGCTCGGTCAGCCCGTCCTGGGTATCGACGGCGTATTTGGTTATGATATCGAGTATTGCAGTGTGTCTGTTTCCTTTCACAGACTTTCACCCGCCTCTCCGGATAATTTATTGCGCATGATATCGAAAAAGGGTATTTCTTTCAGGCTTGCCAGCAGAAGATCCCGCCGGGATTCCCGGCATTCCACGATGTCGCCGGGCTGCAGGGAGATGCTGTTGCGGCCGTCGGCGGCGAGACTGCCCGCCCCCTGGCCGGAGGATAGCAGCTCGATGCG